>JBAXND010000007.1 GCA_037133915.1 Bacteroidota bacterium | reverse complement strand
TTGCCGAAAGGTTAGAGTTTCCGCCGCACCAGATAGTGTCGGGAGAAGCCATAACACTTGAAGGCATAGCCGGCGGAATTACAGTTACTGTAACCGGTGTTCTTGATGAGCTGGTACAGAGCATATTACTCCATGAAATGGTAAGTGTACCATTGCCTGAACGTGCACCTTGAGTATGAGTAATGGCTGAGGAACCTGTAGGAGTAACCCACGAGCTTCCACCGCCGCCGCCACCGTAATAGTAGCCGCCGCCGCCGCCGTAGTAACCACCACCGCCGCCGCCGGCATAATTATAGTAAGCAGCGTTACCGCCGGTACCAAATGAACCATAGGACCCGCCACCATTGGCACCTTGTCCGCCAGATGATTGAGTAGCACCACCACCGGCATAATAAGCGTCGTAAGAACTGTTAGAATAACCGTTACCTGCATTTGACGGACCGCCACCGGCACCACCATTGCACATACCATTGTTATAACCTGAACCGCCACCGGCACCTGCCACGAGAATACGGTCGGAATATGATGTGCCGTTTACGCGGATATCAGTAGCGCCACCGCCACCACCATTAGACCAGGAGTTGTTGGGTGAGCCATATCCACCACCGTTGAATCCCGGAGAATAGGTCTGACCTTGTCCGCCAACATATACATATAATGTTTGTCCCGGAGTAACGGTCAGAGTTGCCTGAACGCGACCACCATAACCGCCAGTATAATAAACTGAACCACCCTGAGCACCGTAAGCATCCACATTAATAGCTGTTACCCCTGCAGGAACAGTAAAAGTCTGCTGGCCTCCATTGTAGTTGAATGTCTGCGAACCTGAATTTAAAGAAACAGCTTCCGCATAATACGTTGTTGTTGAAATCGGGAGAACGTTATAATTTGCACCATTAGAGGTTGTTGAAAGAAGATTTCCGCCTGTAGGAGCATCATACCAATAAATGATGTTGCCAAAACCTGTTGCATTGAGGTTAGCAGTGCTACCGCAAGTTACTGTATCGGGTGTAGCCGTAACAGGAGCGGGCGCGATAAGTGTCTTAACATTCACGGTAACAGCTATCCTTGTGGGATTAGCACATGTACCATTGTAAGCTTCCGCATAATATGTTGTTGTAGAAAGAGGTGCAACATTGTAATTGCTTCCACTGGGAGATGTCCCAAGCATTGTACCACCAGTAAGAGAATCGTACCAACGGATTGTATTACCGGTAGAAATAGCCGAAAGATTAGAGTTTCCACCGCACCAGATAGAATCGGGAGTAGCTATAACGCTTGAAGGAATAACCGGAGGAATTACAGTAAGAGTAACCGGAGATCTGGAAGCACTTGTGCAAAGCAGCGAGCTCCATGAAATAGTAACATATCCGTCACCGGAATTAACGCCTGCCTGGAACGAAGGATTGCTGAGTGTACCAGTCCATGAAGAACCGCCGCCGCCCTGTCCGGCGCCACAGTTACCACCGGCAGCACCACCGCCACCGTAATAACCGCCGCCGCCGCCGCCAACGCCTGCATAAGAGCAGTATCCTGAATTACCATTTCCGCCAACACCGAGAGAACCATTTCCACCTGTGTAACCATAGCAATTTGCATAAGCGCCTGAACCGCCACTATAGAGGCCGCCGCCGCCGCCGCCGCCGCCATGACAACCTGATGAACTAGAGCCGCCATTGGTTCCGCCATCGGAACCACAGAATCCATAACCTGATCCACCGGCACCACCGGCATAATTGGCGCCAACGGTTCCGCCGCCGCCATGTCCAGTAGCAGATGAGCAACTGTAACCATCACCACCGGCACCGCCACCGCCACCGGCAACGATAACACGGTCAGAAAGGTTTGTGCCGCCAATACGGATATCAGAAGCGCCACCGCCGTAACAATTATTAACACCCCAGCCACCGCCGTTGAAACCACTCTGTCCGCCAACAAAGACGTAGAGCGACTGTCCCGGAGTAACGCTAAGGTCGCCTTTGGCTTTACCACCATAACCGGGAGTATGACCATTGCGGCCGGTACCAGCGGCACCAACAGCTTCAATCGTTACCTGAGTAATACCGGCAGGAACAGTAAATGTTTGCTGGCCACCGTTATAGTTAAATGTCTGAGAGCCGCTGAGCATAGAAACTGCTTCAGCATAATAAGTTGTTGTAGAAACAGGAAGAACGTTAAAATTAGCACCGTTGTTAGAAGAACCTAATAATGTTCCACCCGAAGAAGCATCATACCAATGGATTATACTTCCGTAACCTGTAGCTGCAAGATTTGAAGTGCTTCCGCAGATAACCGTATCCGGCGAAGCCGTAACAGGAGTGGGAGCAGTAAGGCTCTTAACATTCACAGCAATGGCAACCCTTGTAGGATTGGCACACGTACCGTTATAAGATTCGGCATAATATGTTGTTGTAGTAAGAGGTGTTACATTATAATTACTGCCACTGGGTGAAGTTCCAAGCATGGTACCACCTGTAAGAGAATCGTACCAACGAATTGTGTTGCCAACAGAAGTAGCAATAAGATTTGAAGAACTGCCACACCAAACTGTATCAGGGGTTGCTGAAAGGTTCGAAGGAACAGTAGGCGGAATTACAGTTACTGTAACCGGTGTTCTTGATGAACTGGTACAGAGCATATTACTCCATGAAATGGTAAGTGTACCATTGCCTGAACGTGCACCTTGAGTATGAGTAATGGCTGAGGAACCTGTAGGAGTAACCCACGAGCTTCCACCGCCGCCGCCACCGTAATAGTAGCCGCCGCCGCCGCCGTAGTAACCACCACCGCCGCCGCCGGCATAATTATAGTAAGCAGCGTTACCGCCGGTACCAAATGAACCATAGGACCCGCCACCATTGGCACCTTGTCCGCCAGATGATTGAGTAGCACCACCACCGGCATAATAAGCGTCGTAAGAACTGTTAGAATAACCGTTACCTGCATTTGACGGACCGCCACCGGCACCACCATTGCACATACCATTGTTATAACCTGAACCGCCACCGGCACCTGCCACGAGAATACGGTCGGAATATGATGTGCCGTTTACGCGGATATCAGTAGCGCCACCGCCACCACCATTAGACCAGGAGTTGTTGGGTGAGCCATATCCACCACCGTTGAATCCCGGAGAATAGGTCTGACCTTGTCCGCCAACATATACATATAATGTTTGTCCCGGAGTAACGGTCAGAGTTGCCTGAACGCGACCACCATAACCGCCAGTATAATAAACTGAACCACCCTGAGCACCGTAAGCATCCACATTAATAGCTGTTACCCCTGCAGGAACAGTAAAAGTCTGCTGGCCTCCATTGTAGTTGAATGTCTGCGAACCTGAATTTAAAGAAACAGCTTCCGCATAATACGTTGTTGTTGAAATCGGGAGAACGTTATAATTTGCACCATTAGAGGTTGTTGAAAGAAGATTTCCGCCTGTAGGAGCATCATACCAATAAATGATGTTGCCAAAACCTGTTGCATTGAGGTTAGCAGTGCTACCGCAAGTTACTGTATCGGGTGTAGCCGTAACAGGAGCGGGCGCGATAAGTGTCTTAACATTCACGGTAACAGCTATCCTTGTGGGATTAGCACATGTACCATTGTAAGCTTCCGCATAATATGTTGTTGTAGAAAGAGGTGCAACATTGTAATTGCTTCCACTGGGAGATGTCCCAAGCATTGTACCACCAGTAAGAGAATCGTACCAACGGATTGTATTACCGGTAGAAATAGCCGAAAGATTAGAGTTTCCACCGCACCAGATAGAATCGGGAGTAGCTATAACGCTTGAAGGAATAACCGGAGGAATTACAGTAAGAGTAACCGGAGATCTGGAAGCACTTGTGCAAAGCAGCGAGCTCCATGAAATAGTAACATATCCGTCACCGGAATTAACGCCTGCCTGGAACGAAGGATTGCTGAGTGTACCAGTCCATGAAGAACCGCCGCCGCCCTGTCCGGCGCCACAGTTACCACCGGCAGCACCACCGCCACCGTAATAACCGCCGCCGCCGCCGCCAACGCCTGCATAAGAGCAGTATCCTGAATTACCATTTCCGCCAACACCGAGAGAACCATTTCCACCTGTGTAACCATAGCAATTTGCATAAGCGCCTGAACCGCCACTATAGAGGCCGCCGCCGCCGCCGCCGCCGCCATGACAACCTGATGAACTAGAGCCGCCATTGGTTCCGCCATCGGAACCACAGAATCCATAACCTGATCCACCGGCACCACCGGCATAATTGGCGCCAACGGTTCCGCCGCCGCCATGTCCAGTAGCAGATGAGCAACTGTAACCATCACCACCGGCACCGCCACCGCCACCGGCAACGATAACACGGTCAGAAAGGTTTGTGCCGCCAATACGGATATCAGAAGCGCCACCGCCGTAACAATTATTAACACCCCAGCCACCGCCGTTGAAACCACTCTGTCCGCCAACAAAGACGTAGAGCGACTGTCCCGGAGTAACGCTAAGGTCGCCTTTGGCTTTACCACCATAACCGGGAGTATGACCATTGCGGCCGGTACCAGCGGCACCAACAGCTTCAATCGTTACCTGAGTAATACCGGCAGGAACAGTAAATGTTTGCTGGCCACCGTTATAGTTAAATGTCTGAGAGCCGCTGAGCATAGAAACTGCTTCAGCATAATAAGTTGTTGTAGAAACAGGAAGAACGTTAAAATTAGCACCGTTGTTAGAAGAACCTAATAATGTTCCACCCGAAGAAGCATCATACCAATGGATTATACTTCCGTAACCTGTAGCTGCAAGATTTGAAGTGCTTCCGCAGATAACCGTATCCGGCGAAGCCGTAACAGGAGTGGGAGCAGTAAGGCTCTTAACATTCACAGCAATGGCAACCCTTGTAGGATTGGCACACGTACCGTTATAAGATTCGGCATAATATGTTGTTGTAGTAAGAGGTGTTACATTATAATTACTGCCACTGGGTGAAGTTCCAAGCATGGTACCACCTGTAAGAGAATCGTACCAACGAATTGTGTTGCCAACAGAAGTAGCAATAAGGTTTGAAGAACTGCCACACCAAACTGTATCAGGGGTTGCTGAAAGGCTTGAAGGAACAACCGGAGGATCAACAGTTACAATAACCTGTGTCCTTGAAGCGCTTGAGCATAAAGTTCCTGACCATGAGATGGTTATTTGTCCATTACCTGAACGTACACCACCATTCATTGTTCCGGCAGTTACTCCGCCGATATATGAGGAGCCACCACCACCGGCGCTACCACTACCGCATGATTCGCCGCCACCGCCGCCATAATAGCCGCCGCCGCCGCCGCTTCCGGTTCCGTAAGAAGAACAACCGTCGTCACCGTGACCACCCTGTCCAAGTGAACCATCGGTCATTTGATCGCCACAGTTGTTACAACCTGAACCTCTTATCCCACCTGAGCTTTGTGTACCGCCTGTAGGCTGTGTACCGCAGCATCCTGCGCCATTACCACCTGTCAGACCACCACCAATACCACCGGCATAAGCTGTCCATGATGAACCTGCAGAACCACCGCCACCGCCACCGGCAGCAACAATAACGCGGTCGGTAAGTGCTGTTCCGCCAAGGCGGATGTCAGAAGCACCACCACCGTAAACTCCCGGCCATGAACCACCGGAACCCGGCACTCCACCGCCATTAAATCCGGCCTGTCCGCCTACATATATATATAAGGTCTGACCGGCAGTAACTGAAAGCGTACCCTGCGCCTGGGCGCCGTAGCCGCCCGGCTGCTGATTATTTGAACCCTGTGCGCCGTAGGCATCAATAGTAATACTCGTAACGCCCGTAGGTACAGTCCAGGTTTGCTGAGATCCGGTATAGGAAAATGACTGAGATCCGGAATTTGCTGTAATTGCTTCAGCGTAATATGTAGTTGTAGAAGCCGGTGTAACATGATAGTTTCCACCGTTCGATGTGGTAGACAATAACGTACCACCGCTTGAAGCATCATACCATTGGATAGCTGTGCCGTATCCGGTGGCTGAAAGGTCTGTTGAGCCACCGCAGTATATTGTTGAGGGGCTGGCTGTAGCTGGTGAAGGTGCAGTAAGCGATTTTACATGAACGGTAACGGCTACCCTTGTGGGGTTCGCACAGGTCCCGTTATATGACTCTGCATAATATGTTGTTGTTGTTGTAAGAAGTGTTACATTATAATTAGCACCACTTGCTGATGTTCCGAGGAGAGTTCCTCCTGTGCTTGCATCATACCAGCGAATCGTATTGCCGGTTGAAGTTGCATTAAGATCTGATGAACCGCCACACCAAGCGGTGTCAGGTGTTGCTGTAACCAGACTAAGACCGGCAGGAGGGTTAACTGTGACAGTAACCGGAGTTCTGGTTGCACTCACACAAAGAGGTATGCCGTATGTGATAATCACTTTACCGTTACCGGAATTATTACCAGCTATATTATTCTGGTTAGTACCGGCATTGTATGAACCGCCGCCGCCACCACCGAACTGGCTGCTTGTAGAAGCACCGCCGCCGGAGTAACCGCCGCCGCCGCCGCCGCCCCAGCCACCACCGTGGGTTCCGCCGCCACCGCCGTATCCGCCGGTGCAATTGTTTGAAGTACAGCCACCGGCTCCACCATTCAGGAATGACTGACCACCGTTGCATCCACTGCTGCACGAAGGACCGTTTTGACCGTTAGATGAGAAACCACCACCGGCACCGGCACATCCAACAGACTGACCACCGTTTCCGCCACTTCCACCAGAACCGCCATTTGCTCCGGAAGTACCGCTGGTCGACGTTGTGCCATCAATACCATTGGTCGGTCCGGAATAACTGGCACCACCACCGCCACCGGCAATAATAAGAGGAGTATTTGTGTTGTCAACAACGAAGGTCCCGCCACCGCCGCCACCATCGTTTCCTTGCGATGGACCTTGCTGACCTACCATAATTGTTAATGTCTGACCGGGAGTAACATTGAAATTGCCACTCATTTTTGCACCCTTACCACCAGTGCCATAACTGCTATTACCGCCCTGTGCACCGTAAGCATCAATATTAATATTAGTAACACCCGAAGGAACTGTCCAATACTGGAGGGAGCCATATTGTCCGGTACTAGTATTATTAAAGGTAGCCGTCAAATTTGAAATTGAAACGGCCTCAGCATAATAAGTTGTTGTCGATACTGGCAATAAATTATAATTCGCTCCGTTTGCCGTCGTCGAAATAAGGTTGCCGCCTGTAGGTGCATCATACCAATAAATAATATTTCCGCTTCCTGTTGCATTAATATCAGTTGTACCACCACACACAATAACTGAAGGTGTTGCGGTTGCACTGCCTGGTGCAAGCATCGAAGAAACAGTTAAAATAACAGATACTCTTGAAGAAGAACCGCAGTTGGAGTTATATGCTTCTGCATAATATGTGGTCGTGGCAAAGGGAGCAACATTGAAGTTAGCACCGCTTGCCGAAGTACCCAGTAATGTGCCGCCTGATGCAGCATCATACCATCGAATTGTATTTCCGGCCGAGACAGCCGATAAATCTGATGACTCACCACAAGCAATAGATGAAGGACTTGCCGTTTCACTGGTTGGAATACTTATTGGATCAACAGTTAACGTTACAGGTGTTCTTGTTGTGCTTGAACACAACGGGAGATCCCATGAAATAGTAACTGACCCATTTCCACTTTTGTATCCAGCAGTCATTGATGTGTTTGTGCTTCCTGAATATGAAGTCCAGCTGGATCCACCGGCACCGCTGCTGGAGTAACCTCCACCGCCGCCATAGTATCCGCCGCCGCCGCCGCCACCCATGCACATTACAGATGTTGGGCCACCGTCTCCACCTGTTCCCAGGCTACCTGCACCCGCATAGGTACCATTATTTTCACCGGCATTTCCGCCGCCTGTTTGAGTACCACCTGTTGGTGCTGTTCCATAAGGAGCAATACCTGAACTACCGGTAAGACCTCCACCATCACCACCAACTCTGTCTCCATATCCGGTTCCACCGCCTCCTGCTGCAACAATAATCCTGTCAGAAAGAGATGTTGTTAATCTGACATCGGAAGCTCCGCCTCCGCCCCAGCCATCGTTTGTCCCACCGCCGCATGGCAGTGCCATTATACTACCGCCGCCATTGAAGCCGCCGCTTCCTGCTCCCGGCCTAGTTGTGGGCTGACCACCAACATAAACATATAATGTAGACCCCGGAGTAACCGGCATTGTTCCAATAGCACGTCCGCCTAATCCGCCATATGCCCCGCCACCCTGTGCACCTTGTGCATCAATAGTGATATTCGTGACACCTGCCGGAACAGTCCATGTTTGCTGGGAACCAGTATACGAAAATGTTTGGCTGTTTACGGCTATTGAAACGGCTTCAGAATAATATGTCGTAGTTGTAAACGGCTGAACATTAAAATTTGCTCCGTCTGCTGTCGTCGCGAGCAAAGTTCCTCCTGATGCAGCATCATACCAGCGAATGAGGTTACCGGTTGAGGATGCTGAAAGATCAGAATAAGCTCCACACGTTATTGTCGACGGTGTTGCACTTGCACTTCCCGGTGCCGAGGGAGTTGTCCCCGCTTGAACCGTAATGCTCTGGCAATTTGTACTGAAACAAGCACCATTGAAGTTTCTAGAATAATATGTAGTTGCTGTAGCCGGACCCGGAGTAACAACAAACGACGAGCCGCTGCCAATGGCACTTCCGGTATTAGAACCGCAAGAGCCATCGAACCAGTATATCGTTCCGCTCCCGGAGGCCGATAAGGTAACATCAACCTGATCGCATGTTGTTAACGGAGAGGCTGACGTACTTGTCGGATCAGAAGGAATTGGGTTAACCGTTACAGAAATACTTCCGCATCCCGTTGACCATTGCGCGTCTGAACTCCTGTAAGACCTGATATAATAAGTACCGCTTGAGGTGGCTGTATAAGTTGTGCCGCTTCCCCGTGAGGTGGATGTACCGCAACTTGTTCCCTGCCAGTACCATACTTCTCCACCAGGAGCCGTACCGTTAGCTGTTATTGTTACCGAACCGCATTGAGGAGAGTTGGATGTAGGAGTAGCTGGGTCGACGGGAGGAGGAGGAACGGTATATGTTATACTAAGGTAAGGAGGATTTGTTGCACCATAACCATAATGAGACATCGTCGTGGCTGTATTACCGGAAGACCAGTTAGCACCGACAGCGGTCCACCCCTGTGAAATCCTATTCTGAACATCGGTGTTGGCATTTGTTCCAAGTGTTGCATTTTTCCATCCGTAATATGCTGATGTGTACCCGAAGTAATAATTGGTAACATAGTAGTCGTTTGCATTGACTGCAGTGGTAACTGCTGATGCAGAGGCAGAGACAGGATCTGTTGCGTTCATGTCATTGAGCCTTGCATATTTGATAGAAGTGCCGCTAGGAGTATAAAAATACGAGTTGAACACTACACTACTGACTGTTGACCCGGCCTGAATAGATGAAATATTAAATTTTGCCCAGGTGTCATAGGTTGTACTAAGAAGTCTAAGTACACCGGAAGTCTTAGCTCCATTAGCGGTTGTTTGATATCCTGTCCACATCGAGGTATTGGATGGATAGTAGCTGGTGGTTGGGTCAATAATTACCGGATAGGTTCTGGAATTATTTTTTAACCAAGCATAAGGTACTGAAATTTTTATTTTGTAATTTCCATTATTTCCATCGGCGGTGATAGCGCCATTTGTTTCGGCAGGACCATCATCAGATTTTGAATTATCAGATACAACCGGGCAGGGATAATTTAAAATCCATTTGCCCTTCTCATCGTAAATATTTATTTCGCGTCCGCTAACGCTTAAAGTCCATGAAGCAGGTATAGAAATATTTTCTTCAATCACCAAAAATTCGGGAGTGAAATCGAGGTTGTCAAAAATGGTTTTATTGGCGAGTAATAAATCCATTTTTCTGCTGTCGTTATTTTGAGTAAAACGAACAGAGATTCCGTTTGCAATTCCTGAAAATGTAATTTCGTTTCCGGAGATGTTTCCGCTCTCGTTCCATTTGTCGGTGAGGATGTGTTTTTGTTCACCACCTTCCCAATAAACAACCGGCGACATCCAGTCGGTAACTTCGCCTTCGGGAAGAACCGTTTTGATACCTGCGCCACCGCCCTTGTAATAGGTCTTAAATTCGTTGGCCGTATTTTCATACAGGTATCCGGGTAAACCCGAATGTGAAAGTATCTCGTTTGAGATATCATTCCACTTACCGTTTTCCAGGTAGTGCAATGAAGTGCCTGATGCAATGCAGGCGGTAATACTCCCGTCACTGTTTTTAAAATGCTTCGACTCTCGTGTACGCAAAGCGGTTATTTCATTATCCGAACCATAGTCGGCATACATCTTTGCGTAGATGTCTTTTGTTTCGGTTCCACGGGCGTCCTGTGAGAAGACGGCCGAAGTATTCCCGAATACGAGAAGCAAGAAAGCTATTGCCGCTGTGTTCATCCGCATGTAATGGCTGAGGTTTGCTCCGATTGAATTCCTTAAAAACGCGAACAGTATTGCGGCTGTCAGCTTCAGTTTAAGAGTAATGGACTTTTGCATATGCTTTATTTATTTTGTAATTTCAAATAATTAGACAAAAACAAGAAGAATCCCATTAATACAGGGGTTTCTTGCTTTTGTGTGTTGCTTTTACTTGTTACAGGTCAATTCATTTGTTCTTTCATCTTTCGTCGGAAATGCGCTGTAGCAAAGGGGCAGAGCAGCGCATTTTTGAATCAGTTTTCGTAGCATCAACTAGTTTATTTTGATATTATGTCGTGAAATAGTAAGCGTTTAACTACAAATTCGTCTATTTAGTTACAAAAGTACTCCATTATAATAATGAATTGTTGAAAATTATGTTAATAAATTCATGTACAATCTTACACAAGCGGTAAATAATAAAATTACATTTTGCCGCCTAATTTGCCTTTGATGAGTTCGGATTATTATCTTAAAATATTGATTTAATAGATAATAGCACTAATTGTTCAATTGAATTAATGCTACTTGTCAATTATTGTTAGTGGGCGATATTACATGCGATTTTTAAAGTTATTAGAAACTTATTAGAAAATTCTAATAAGTTAAAAATGCCCATGACCCAAGTTTGGGCTCTTTTATCCCTTAATCCCCTGATGGTGAAATGGTCATAATTATTTATATTATCATGTTTACTCAACATACAGAGTTTACAGAATAAACATAAATTATGGCATATAAAATGTGCTCGTTCCATTGCAAAATATTCAGGCTATTTATGGGCAAAAATTTCAAGAAAGAATGCCAAATACTGGACAAAAAATTGATAGATTTTCCTGTCAATTATTTATTGTTTTTTGCTATTGTTGTTTCGTAAAAATTAGTCTAAATTTGTTCCGATAATCAGCCATAAATTTGAAGGCTTTTTATAGTCTGTTTTTCTTTCATAAAAAAAATAAAATACAACAAAATGCTTAAATCATTTAACCCCGAAAACATCCTTTTTATCGACATCGAAACGGTGCCTCTTTCACCCTCTTTTTCGATGCTGCCTGCAACCTATCAAAAGTTGTGGGAAAAGAAATCAGCCTTGCTAAAACACGTAGAAGGAGAATCGCCCGAAACACTTTACGAACGTGCGGGAATTTATGCGGAATTCGGTAAAGTAATTTGTGTCTCCACTGCTTGGTTGCACAATGGAATCATTACGTGCCGGTCGTTTTATGGCGATAATGAATTGACACTACTTGCCGCATTTAATAGCTTCCTGAAAGAGTTCTTTGGTAAACGCGAACAGATTCTTTGCGCTCATAACGGCAAGGAGTTTGACTTTCCATATCTCTCGCGCAGGATGCTGATTAATGGTATCGAATTGCCTGCCGGCCTCGATATTGCAGGCAAAAAGCCCTGGGAAGTAAACCTGCTGGATACTATGGAACTGTGGAAGTTTGGCGATTATAAAAGTTATACTTCACTGGCACTGCTTACGGCCGTATTCAATATTCCGTCACCTAAAGACGATATCGATGGAAGCGATGTGGGACGTGTGTACTGGCAGGAGCATGATATTGACCGAATTGCGCGGTACTGCGAGAAAGATGCTGTGGCTGTTGTTCAATTATTTCTGAAATACCAGGGCCGCAACATCATTCCTGCTGAAAGTATTATAATTGCTTAATCATCGCAGCTTCCGGCTAACCCCTTATTCCTGTTGCTTTTGGTCTGTTGATAAAAAAATATCCGAACGGAGGGGTCAGGATTGCAGGGTTTAATTATTTTTGGAATATGGAAAATATGAATGAGGATTCACGCGACGGAGTACGCAAAAAATATAGGAAACAGTCTATCACACAGGTTTTAATAGAACAGGGAAAAGTTCCGCCACAGGCTACTGAACTTGAAGAAGCCGTGCTCGGTGCCCTGATGCTTGAGAAAGATGCTCTGACAAGTGTTATCGACAGCTTAAAACCGGAAGTCTTTTATAAGGAAACTCACCGAATTATTTTTCATGCTATTCATAATCTGTTTAAACGCTCTGAACCTGTTGATATTCTTACGGTAACCAATGAACTTAGGACTTTAGGGGATTTAGATCTGGTGGGTGGTCCTTATTTTATTACGCAGCTTACAAACCGTATTGCATCATCGGCCAATGTTGAATATCACGTAAAAATTATTACTCAAAAGTTTATTCAGCGTGAGTTGATTCGTATATCTAATGAGATAATACGCGATGCTTACGAAGACACAACGGACGTATTTGACCTTCTTGATAAAGCCGAAAAAAATCTTTTTTCGGTAAGCGATAATAATCTGCGCCGCAATTATCAGGACATGCAGACACTGGTGTCTGAAGCCATAAAAGAAATTGAAGCTTCTATAAAAGATGGTGCGCATATGCGTGGCGTGGCAAGCGGCTTTACCGAGCTCGACCGCGTTACTTCGGGTTGGCAAAAATCTGATCTTGTAGTGTTGGCGGCTCGTCCGGGTATGGGTAAAACTGCTTTTGTGCTGAGCATGGCGCGTAATATTGCTGTTGAATACAAGAAAGCCGTTGCGTTCTTTTCTCTTGAAATGTCGGCCATACAGCTTGTAACACGACTGATATCAAGCGAAAGCGAGCTTCCTTCCGAAAAATTAAAAAAAGGAAATCTGAAAAATTATGAATGGGAGCAACTCAACGCCAAGATTAAAGACCTTATTGATGCTCCTTTATTTATAGATGATACGCCCGCACTTTCTATTTTCGAACTTCGCGCCAAGAGCAGAAGGCTGATGCAGCAGCACGGCATCTCACTTATTATTATTGACTATCTGCAGCTGATGTCGGCTGGAAGCGATAATAAAAATGGAAACCGTGAGCAGGAAATCAGTAATATTTCACGTTCGCTGAAAGCTCTTGCCAAAGAATTGAATATTCCTATCATCGCCCTGTCGCAGCTGAGCCGTGCTGTTGAAACCAGGGGCGGCAGCAAAAAGCCGATACTATCCGACCTTAGGGAATCGGGTGCTATAGAACAGGACGCCGATATTGTAATGTTTATCTACAGACCCGAATATTATAAAATATTTGAGTTTGAAGACGGCACACCTACAAATGGCATTGGTGAAATTATCATTGCAAAGCACCGTAACGGGGCGCTGCGCGACGTGAAACTGCGCTTCATTGAGCAGTTCGCAAAATTTGCTGAACTCGACGCGCTGAATGTGGAGATTGATGACAGTATTCCTGCGAACGAGAACTTTTTCAATGAACAGCCAACCACACGGATAGTTCAATCAAAAATGAATTCAGACCAGAACAAAGATGTTCCGTTCTGATTTTTCGCACCCTAAGAAATTTGACTTCCGGGTAAAATTTTGATTAATTTTGTATTGGTCAAATAATTAACCGTGTAATGCGTTCTAGTTATCATACAAAAATAAATTCTCTGTGAAGCGATTTTTTCTGATACTGATTTTCTTTGTTGTAGCCCTGAGTTCACAGGCTTCTTATCTGCTTATCCCCATGGATAAATCGCAGAAAGACCATCTGAAAGCCTATGGAATTGCATACTGGGTGGTTACTCACGAAATAGAGGTGAGCTGGCTGCTTAACTACAGGGGCGGCAGTTTTATGATGAAATACAACAAGCTTTTTGAAGATGAATGCAATGTTCGTGGTGTTTCGTACGAAGTTATTGCCGATGCACAATCAACAGCTATTTTAATGGAGATTGCTGATCCGCAGGTAAACATGGATGAGGTTAAACTTGTGAAAGCCCCTAAAATTGCTGTGTATTCACCGAAAAACAAATTACCGTGGGACGATGCTGTTACGCTCGTTTTAAAGTACGCAGAAATTCCGTATGATGTTATTTATGATGAAGAAGTACTTGCCGGTGACCTGCCTAAATACGACTGGCTTCACATGCACCATGAGGATTTTACCGGCCAGTATGGAAAATTCTGGGCGCAGTTCCGGAATGTTGAATGGTATCAAACGGATGTAAAACTTTCGGAAGAAAGTGCTCACAAATTAGGCTATGCCAAAGTTTCGCAGCTTAAGTTGGCCGTGGTAAAAAAAATCCGCGATTTTGTTGCAGGCGGCGGCTACCTGTTTGCCATGTGTTCTGCTCCCGACAGCTTTGATATTGCCTTAGCTGCCGATGGTGTTGATATTTGTGATGTGATGTTTGACGGAGACCCTATGGATCCTAACGCTCAAGCCAAACTGAATTACGACAACTGCTTTGCGTTTACCGGATTTACAATTTGTAAAAATCCTTATGAATACGAGATCTCAAATATAGATGTAACACACGTTCGAAACATTCCACAAAATCAGGACATGTTCACGCTGTTCGAGTTTTCGGCAAAATGGGATCAGGTACCTACGATGCTTTGTCAGGATCATGAACAGATTATTAAGGGGTTTATGGGGCAGAGCACGGCGTTCAACAAGCAGTTGGTGAAGCCGAATGTATTGATATTAGGTGAAAATAAGTCAGCCGGTGAAGTGCGCTATATTCATGGCGATTACGGCAAAGGTACCTGGACTTTTCTGGGTGGTCACGACCCGGAAGACTATCAGCATTTCGTGTATGACCCGCCAACAGAGCTTAAGCTGCATCCTAACTCGCCGGGCTACAGGCTTATTCTGAATAATGTGTTATTTCCGGCGGCGAAAAAGAAGAAGCAGAAAACCTGATTTGCAGAAATCGAAATGGATGCATTTTAGGGATGCGTCAAATACGTTCGTAAGTGAGAAAAGCGTAACGCAAACCGCTGGCATCGTCAGTTTCAAGAGGTGATTCCTCTGTTAGTTTCCAAAGTTTCATGTCAATTTCAGGAAAGAAAGTATCAGCATCAAAGCATTTGTAAATTCGTGTAATATAGAGTTTGCTTGCCAATGGCATCATCTGCCGGTAAATACTTGCACCGCCAATCACAAAATTTTCATTATCTGA
Organism: Bacteroidota bacterium; assembly: GCA_037133915.1. Classification (NCBI taxonomy): domain Bacteria; kingdom Pseudomonadati; phylum Bacteroidota; species Bacteroidota bacterium. The sequence goes on along the minus strand of JBAXND010000007.1, from coordinate 99,399 downwards.
ATCGCATTTTTCAATTGCTTCTTCAATGCTCCATGCAATCAGACAACGCGGTATAAGCTCTCCCGGAACATCGCTGATAATAATATTGCGTCTGTCTTTGAGCGGGCGGAATGGTAATGACAAGTAGGTATTCTTCCCCATCAGTACGGTATGCCCGATGGTAATCTGGCGAAAACGTTTAAGGTCTTCCGGAAGGTAACACAACAATTTATTGTCTTTGCCTATGGCACCATTCTCGGCAACTGCAGCAATGATTGAAATGGGTTTGTTTGTCATGTCGTTTATTTTTTCTTCTCTTTTTCGACCATGAATGCAGCATCTTTTTCTATCATTTGCTCAACTGTAATGTCGTTTTCTATAGCTTTTTCACGAATGCTTACCATCCAGTTCGCGTCGTTTCTGATCATGTTTTTGTAATAATTTAAACGGTCATCAGGTGAGGGGCATGAAGGGCCAATATCCGTTTTGTCTTTTGCATAAATCCTGTAAAGATTATCAATAAATCCAAACGAGAAATTGGAAAGATTTGTCTCGGTTGATATCAGCATAATGATATCTTGCTTTTCAACTTCTTGCTGTAAATTAAGCGATGAAACAGGCTTCATTCCTGAGTTATCCATGGGATGGCATTCCCGGTTATAAAACCAGAACGCCCCATCACTAAATAGCTGATGTGTGATTCCGTTTCCGAAGATAGTCCAGTAATAGCTGTCGCCCACGGTAAGCATTTTAGGCTTTATTTTTTCGGGTGTACAATTAAAACGAAGTATTGGATATGCGTACTGCGGATGCGGTAATGGAAACAATAAATTCATCCCTTCAGCCACATCGCAGTCGGTATCGCGTGCGGTATCCGGCAAATCAATTTTTGCAGTAATCATTTCCGGCATGTCGATGTTACGCATTTTCTCAAAAGTATGTATGAGCGTGTCAACGGCAATGGTCATTCCATAGTATGTCCAGTGAATGCCCGGTGGCGACATAAGCGGGTATTTTGCTGTCGGCTTGAGCGAAACAAAGTAGCTGTTCAGGTCAAGAAAGTTCACTCCTAAACTCCTGCAGGTTTGCGTGTAGCATTCGTAGTTTGAAATATTTTTTTTCATGCGATTGTACGGCGATGGAAAATCGTCGGGAAAAAAGCTTGCTTTGCCCGGAGCAAAAACGATGATAAAATCAATTCCCTTTTTTTTCAGAGTGTCCTGTAAGTACTTTGCACGCTGCATTTCCTTTCGTATTCCATCCCTGCCTTTAAACTTGATGCCGAGATATTCTTCGACATAATTGCGTTCGTACAGACAGCCGTTTTTCCCGATAAGTATATCGCGGGTTTTTGCCATATTAAAAACGCTGTAGTAGATTTGATTGTATGCGCGAATAATAAACGGTCGTAGCCCGATATGGTCATTTATATAGCGTTCATATTCTTTCTGGAAGCTGAGATGTTTCCATGATTTAATTGTGAAGACCGGTTCTGCGGCAGGCACAAAATCTCCCTTCAGGGGCTTGAATGTGAAAAGCTCCAATTTTTCCTGAATGTTCGGTAAAATGAACAGCAAACAGAAAAATGCGAATACGCCGGTCTTTATATGTTTTTCAAATTTCACGTCAGAACCTAAAATAAATGAACGGGTTAAACCCGGATGATGTAATGGATCCAATACTGAATAACAGCAGGAATGTGCCTAAAAGAGTCATGAGCAGCAATCCTTTTATATTGTAATTCTTTTCAAAAACACCTGCTTGTATGCGCTCGCCGAATTTGAATGCACACAAAAATGAGAACACTGCAGCAACAACCATGATGGTCCAGAAATCAGGTTTGAAAGTTATCCGGGTTGCATGCATGTCGAAGCAGAACATTTTTTTCAGGTATAGCCCGATGTGTTTCATATTTTCAGCACGGAACAGAACCCAACCAATGAGCGTAAGAAAAAATGTGATGGCGATGGATGGAATTCTGCCAAGTTTTTTCAGCACTTTAATCAGGAACAGTCTATCGGCAATAAGCAATGCTCCGTGGTATCCGCCCCACAACAAAAAGTTCCATGCAGCACCATGCCAGAAACCTGAAATCAAAAAAACGATACTCAAATTAACGTACATACGGGGTATCGAAACTTTGTTCCCACCTAATGAAATGTAGAGATAGTCGCGCATCCAGCGGCTTAGCGACATATGCCAACGCCGCCAGAATTCTGTAATATTCTGTGAAATGTACGGGTTGTTGAAGTTCTCAGGAAAGATGAAACCCATCATGCGTGCAATGCCGATTGCCATATCTGAATAACCCGAGAAATCGAAATAAATCTGGAATGCGTATGCAACAATTCCGATCCATGCAAGGGGCGTAGTAAGGTCGCCACCGTTCAGCGCAAAGATGCTGTCTACCGAAGCACCGAGTACATTCGCGATAAGTACTTTTTTAGCCAATCCAATAATGAAACGGAATAACCCAAGCAGTTTATTGTCGATGGTGTATTGGTATGTTCGTTCTTCAATCTGGTCAGATATTTCGTTGAAGCGGATGATGGGGCCGGCAATGAGTTGTGGGAAATATAAAATATACAGTGCGTAATTCCAGATATTTTTCATGGGCGGTTTTACACCACGATATACATCAATAATGTAACTCATTTCATGAAAAGTGAAGAATGATATTCCTATAGGAAGTGCGACCTTAGTCCACGCAACATGCCTCATTCCTAGCGTTCCAAGCAGTTCATTGAAATTGCCTACAAAAAAATTAGCGTATTTGAAATAGATAAGAACGCCAATATTTAGCGCAATCGCAGAAATCATCAACAAGCGTTTTTTCTTTCCCTCACTTTTGTGAATATAGCGGGCAAAAAGAAAATCACAAATAATAGAGCCGAAGATTACAAAGATGAATAGGGGTGCGCCCCAGGCATAAAAGAACACGCTGGCAGCAAGGGCTACATAATTTTTATATTTTCTGTCGGCAAGAAAATAAAGTGCGAGAACTGCCGGCAAAAAGTATAATAAAAATATGTTACTGCTGAATACCATACGTGTAGTAAGTTTTACAGAGCCCTTATCAAATGGCTATTTCTGCTTTGATGTGCGGGTGAGGATTGTAATCCGATAATTCAAAATCGCTGAATGAAAATGAAAAAATGTCGTTAATGTTTTTGTTTATTTTCATCAATGGAAGTGGACGTGGTTCACGCGAAAGCTGCAACAACGCCTGTTCCCGGTGGTTTGAATAAAGATGCGCATCACCAAGAGTATGAATAAAATCACCTGCTTTGAGTCCGGTTACCTGCGCCATCATCATTGTGAGCAGCGCGTATGATGCAATATTGAAGGGAACTCCGAGAAAAATATCGGCGCTGCGCTGATACAGTTGACAGGATAATGTGCCGTCGGCAACATAAAACTGAAACAGTGCATGACACGGTGGGAGCGCCATTTTATTGATTTCGCCAACGTTCCAGGCGCTTACTATCATTCTGCGTGAATCGGGATTGGTGCGGATGGTGTGCATTACCTCGCTTATCTGGTCGGTAACACTGCCATCGCTGCCGCGCCATGAGCGCCACTGACTGCCATATACAGGACCGAGGTCGCCTTGTTCATTGGCCCACTCATTCCATATCGATACGCCATTATCATTTAAGAATTTAATATTGGTTTCGCCTCGAAGGAACCACAATAATTCATAAATAACAGACCGTAGATGAATTTTTTTAGTTGTTAGTAATGGGAATCCATGCTGTAAAGAGAAACGCATCTGATATCCGAAAACACTGGTTGTTCCCGTACCTGTGCGGTCACTTTTTTCTGTGCCCTGGGCGATTACATGATCAAGCAGATCGAGATATTGTTTCATGAATTGTTCTTCTGATTGTCAAAAATAATCATTATCGCTGAGAACGTCTTTTATATATACTCACGCGGCGTAACCTCGCCGGTGAGCACCATCAGACCATTTAAAGCCAGAGCGCTCATTTCGTCCTCGCCCGGATAAACGTGTGTAGGCGCCATTTTATACACCCGGTCAATGATATCGTTCACGAACCATTTGCTGTTCGCGATACCGCCGGTAATGAGAATGGCATCCACTTCGCCTCTGAGAACAGCGAACATGGCACCCACTTCTTTCGATACCTGATATGCCATAGCTTTAAACACAGCAGTGGCAAATTCATCGCCGGCGATTGCTTTCATTTCTGCATCGTATGCATTGTTGGTGCCCAGAAATGCAACCATACCACCTTCGCCTTTAATCATTTTCATCACCTCTTTCAACGTATATTTTCCGCTGAAACAAAGACGTGCAAGATCTCCGGAAGGCAATGTGCCTGCGCGTTCCGGAGAAAAAGGTCCGCTTCCATCCAGCGCCTGATTCACATCAACTACCTGTCCTTTTCGATGTGCGCCTACGCTGATGCCGCCTCCAAGATGTACTATAATCAAATTCAGATCTTCGTACTTACGCATGATGGATTTGGCGTGACTTCGCGCAATGGCTTTGTGATTCAGTGCATGAAAGATACTGATGCGTTTGAATAGTGGATGTCCCGAAAAACGGGCAATATCTTCGAGTTCGTCAACAACAACGGGGTCTGCTATGTAGGCTTTCGCATCGGGCAACGAACGGGCAAGGTCGTCGGCAATCAGGCCGCCCAGATTGCTTGCATGTTCGCCAAACGGACTATTGATGAGATCGCGCTTCATGGCTTCGTTCACGGGATACACGCCCGAATGAATGGGTTTCAGCAGTCCGCCGCGACCAACAACGGCCTTGATTTTTTCAAGTTTTATGTCGGCTTCAGCCAGATGCTTAAGGATAATATCTTTGCGAAACTGGAACTGGTCGGTAATTTTTTCAAATTGCGAAAGTTCTTCGTTGGTATGTCTGATTGTTTTCACAAAAACCGGATTTGCCGAGTGATAGACAGCAATTTTGGTAGATGTGGAGCCTGGGTTGAGCGCGAGTATTCCTATCGTTTCCATAAAAATGATGAAGCGGTAAGTTTGTAAAAAAAACTCCCGGACAACGGCCCGGGAGGTGAAGCAAATTATTTTGCAATCATCGCGGCAAGCGCGATGGAATAAAGTTTTGTGAGTTCGCTGTCGCCGCGCGATGTAAGAATGGCGGGCACTTTAGCTCCAAATACAACAGCTCCGAGTTCAGACCCGCCGAGTTTGGTATTGGTTTTAAAGAAAACGTTTCCGGCTTCAATATTGGGGAAGAGCAAGCAATCGGCATCGCCTGCTACGGGGCTTACCAATTTTTTAATTTCGCAGCTTTCCTTGTCAATAGCCACATCAATAGCAAGTGGACCGTCGATAACGGCGCCTTTGATTTGACCACGGTCGCCCATTTTTGCAATGATGGCTGCATCTACACAGGCGGGCATTGCGAACGACATTTGCTCGGTTGCAGCTATGAGCGCAACTTTCGGCTTGGGAATATCCAGTGCATGTGCCGTGCGGATCATGTAATTCACCATCGCAATTTTCTGTTTGATATCCGGAGCAGGTATAATTGCAACGTCACAGCAAATCATCAGTTTGTGATACATCGGACTCTCAATCACTGATACATGGCTTAAAATAGCGTTGGGGCTTTCCATCAGACCTTTTTCCTTGTTCAGAATGGCGCGCATGTATTTATCAGAAGTAACAAGGCCTTTCATGAGAACATTTCCTTCGCCTGCGTTGACAAGTTCTACCGCTTTCATGGTGGCTTTCATCTCGTCAGCTTCCTGTACAATCCTGAATTTGTTGACGTCAATTTTATGCTCGGTGCAAACCTGTTTAATGGTGGCTTCATCGCCAACAAGGGTAGCTTCAACAAGACCAAGATCTATAGCCTGGCTGATGGCTCCTATGGTATGTGCATCGTTCGCGTAGGCTGCAACTAATCTTTTGCGTTCCCTGCTTTTGAGGGAATCGAACATTTGGTTTAATTTGGTAATTGGCATTTTTGAATCTCCTTTGGTATAAATTGTTCGTTAATATAAATTAATTTACGTTGTTTATAATTAACATGAGTTAATTACAGAATGCTGCTATTTTGTATAGAAATCAATCATTTTCTGAATTGAAAGTTTGCATACCGGGCAGAAATTATTTACCGATATGGACTTCATGGTGCAGTCATAAGAAGGGCGGTAAACACCTTTGTTTACATAGCCGCCGCCTTCGAATACGCCCACTTTGTTCCGGTATTGATCATCCGATGGTGTCGGAATGGGTGTGTCTTTATCAATCAGGTTTTTCCATTTTTTATCGAAATCAACCATGGTGGTAAGATTGGGATCGGGCGGTTCAACATCAAGGGGATAGAACTCATTGTAAGATGTTTCCGAATCATAGTATTCATCACCCAACCCTGCAAATGCATGCCCGAATTCGTGGGTAAAAACATATTCGCCATAAAGGTTATCGCTGATGGCAATGGCATAGTGATTATAGATGGCTCCTCCGCCGTAAATGCTGGTGTTTACGATGATGTATATTTGATCGTAGGGCGCGTTTGATGCCACATCGCGCAGGTCTTTGTTGTCGCTTGTCATAAGGTAGCGCTCTGTGCCGAATGTATAGAAGCTGGTTCCCACAAGGGTTTTCTTCCATACACCTTTTCCGGGAACATCGGTTCCTGATTCGGGAGAAGGCGCCATTACCATGCGTACGTTGAATTTCTTTTTATTCTCCTTATAGGGCGATGCTTTAAACAGATAGCCGGTAAATTTTTCAGCATCGTTTTTAAATTTGTCCATCTCATCTTTGCTGTATCCTTCCGGAATGATTACAATATCAACCTTTTTATCGGGATCACCGTTATTTAAAATGTCTTTGACAGGATATTCCTGTCTGCGTTCGGTGGAGATGAACATGTTTTTCGGGTCAACTGCATATTCCCACTTCTTTTCCCACAATCCCTTTTTGTTGCGCGTATAAAATTCGCAGCGAATATCTTTTTTAGGAAAAGGACAGACCACGGTTTCCGAAAAAGTCTTCATGGTTAGTTTTGCTTCGTCGGTGGTTTGCCATTCAGAAAATAAGGTTGCGTAAGTGCGCGAATAAATGAGCTGACTTGTGGCAACATCATACACCATGAATTTGTACTTGCCGTAGTCGAAAATATCAATGAGGTTTACTTTTGAGCCTCCCCAGAAAGGTTCCTGTATCAGTTCATCAATGGAGTAAATGTCTGATTCATGATTTCCGGTGTGAAAATAATCGATGCGCAGCGTTTTGTTTTCAAAATAATCTTCAAATGCGGCTTTTGTTGCCGGCGCTGTTAAAACGAGCAGTATGATGAGAAGTTTCTTCATATTTTTAACTAATTGTAAATAAAATTGTTAGATAAAAATGACGGTATAAATATCACTTTGTGAAAATAATAATATTTTACTCATCCAATCAGGCTTTTTAATATTTTTGATGAGAAACAATTTTCTCAATAATTTGCCTGCGGATGAAGATTTCAACAAGAACGTTTTTACTGCTGTTGTTCTCGGTGTTTACCATCGTATCTGTATTGAATCTCCTCACTTTTTACCAAATATTTAATTCGGGTCATATTGTGCTGCTGGTAAGCAGGTGGTGTGCTCTGGCGACGGTGATCTGGTATGCTTTCCGCAAGAACTCTCTCACAACATGGATTCTTGTGAGTATGTTGCTGGGTGCTGAATTTGGTCACGATGTTCCTTCTGTTGCCATTCATCTTCAGGTTATCAGTAAAATTTTCCTGAATTTAATAAAAACAATCATTGCGCCCTTGCTTTTTGCAACACTGGTGGTGGGTATTGCCGGCCATTCTAATCTCAAACAGGTGGGACGCATGGGCTGGAAATCACTGCTTTATTTTGAAATTGTTTCCACGATTGCGTTATTCATCGGACTGGCTGCGATAAACATCGGGAAGGCAGGCGTTGGTGTAATACTTCCTGCAGCCGCTCCGGGAACAGCAATTGCAGACGTTAAAGCGCAAACGACTGAAGACCTTATTCTGCATGCATTTCCTGAGAACATTGCGAAATCTGTTTTTGAAGGTCAGGTGCTGCAGATTGTGATTTTCAGTATACTGTTTGGAATTGCCGTTGCAATGCTTAAAGAAAAGCATCGCAGCCCGATGCTGCGTTTCACCGAAAGTTTGTCGGAAACTATGTTCAAGTTCACAAATCTGGTAATGTACCTTGCGCCTTTGGCGGTTTTTGCTGCCATTGCTTATACTGTGGGGCATATGGGGCTTGGGATATTAGTGAACCTGTTTCAGTTGCTGGCAACACTGTATGTGGCGCTGACCGTTTTTTTGCTGGGCGTATTATTGCCAATAGCGTTAATATTGAAAATTCCGGTGCGTAATTTTATCAGGGCGGTTTCAGAGCCTGCAAGCATTGCTTTCGCCACAACAAGTTCTGAGTCGGCACTGCCGCGTGCCATGGAAGCAATGGAAAAATTTGGTGTGCCACGTAAAATTGTTGCTTTTGTGATGCCGACTGGTTATAGTTTTAATCTGGATGGCACTACGTTATACCTTTCACTGGCAACAATTTTTGTAGCTCAGGTGTCGGGGATTCATCTTCCGTTCGACAGGCAGCTCGTCATCGTACTTACGTTGATGCTTACCAGCAAAGGCGTGGCAGGAGTGCCCAGAGCATCGCTGGTAATATTGCTCGGTACTGCCGCCAGCTTTGGCCTGCCGGTAATGCCTATTTTTATTATTCTCGGGATTGATGAGCTTATGGATATGGCGCGAACTTCCGTGAATGTGATAGGCAACTGTCTGGCTACCGTTGTTGTAGCCCGATGGGAAAATGAATTCGATTATGAAGCTGCGCGTAACTTCAGTGCCGAGAAACTACAGGAATAGAATTTCCAATGGGTGATTTGATAAATCACAAGATTCGCCGCAGCAATTCCATTTTCATTATCAGAACGCCTACCAGGTAATTGTCACATAACCATTCCCTGATTGATATCCCTGTGTGTGGGTTACATTGGTTGCGCCGGGGTCTGTATAACTGCTTCCTCCGCCACCGCCACCGAGTCCGCCACCGCCGCCACCATACCAACCGCCGCCACCGCCGCCGCCGCCGGTAGGTCCGCCACAACCGGTTGAATTGCTATCACCTCCGATACCAAAAGTGCCCGCTGTGGCATTGCATGTGCAGCCCCAGTCGCCTTTGGCTCCACCTGCCGATGGTGTTCCACCTTGCCCACTGGGATTACAGCTGCATAAATTTCCCGGTCCGCCGGGCAGGCCGGTTGTTCCTCCTCCGTGACCACCAATCAGGGCATTTGCCGTGCATCCGTCAGCGCCACCGCCACCGCCGCCACCTGCAACAATCTTGCGGTCGTTTAATGATGTTCCTCCTATGCGGATATCTGATGCACCACCGCCACTGCCTCCTCCATAGTAAGTGTATTGAGGCTCGCCATTTGCAATTCCGCCGCCGTTGTATCCTCCGGGAAGGGCTGAAGAGCCATTTACATCATCGAGACCTGAACCGCCAACAAAAATATTGATAGTGTTCCCGGGTGTTACGGGCAGTGTTGCCTGAACCCGACCGCCAAGACCTGCTGCTGCGCTGTTGCTTCCAATGCCACCCTTTGCACCTGCCATATCAAGGGTTATTGAAGTAATGCAGGTGGGAACAGTCCATGTTTGCATGCTGCCTGTGTAAGAAAATGTCTGGCTCGAATGAGGGCAGTTGCCCACTACAATCTGCTGTGTTGTGGAACTTGAGGTGCAGCCATTCAGGCTTATTGTGAGTGATGCATCGTAGGTGCCCTGTGCATTCCAGACAACAGCCGGGTTTTGGAGGTTGCTCGTTGCCGGTGTTCCGTTTTGAAAAGTCCAACTGTAAGTTGCTCCGCTTATGGAAGGAGTAAAAGTTGTGCTTTGTCCGATGGATGGTGATAAAGGAGTCCAGGTGAATGCAGAGGAAGGGGTTTGGGTAACGTTTACCAAAACGCAGGTCTGACTGCTCGACCCACAGGCATTTCCTGCAATTACACATATACTGCCCGAGGTGGTTCCGAAATCAACGATAATTGATGTGGTTCCCTGTCCTGATACCAGTGTTGCACCGGCGGGCATGGTCCATGAATATGTGGTTGCACCCGGTACCGGTGCGATTGAATATGTAAGTCCTGTTTGTGAAGGGCATACTGTGGTGGAGCCGCTGATGGGTCCCGGAGCCTGAAGTGTGATTGCCGCATTCAGAGCAACCCAATTCGGAAGCGCCGGTGTTCCTGCATTATAATTGAAATTATCGCAATCCAGATTGTAAATCATCAATCCTTTCGCGGGAAGAATTATTGCATTGCGCTGAGCTGTCGTCATTCGCGGAATAAGCATGCCTTTATTGGTGCTTTTTACGTCAAGCATGGCCGAAGTGTCACCCGGAGCGCCTGACGTATTTAATCCGACACCTTGAGCCCTCAATGAATTTGACCAGACTGAAAAAACCATGAAAAAGATAAAAAATGAAAGATTGATTTTTTTTGTTGCTGAACGCTTACACATTTTTATCATGATGATTAAATAATTATAATATTTTATCGCATTGGAATTTATTATGCAAAGTTATACAGAAATATGTTGGAGCAATTCTGTTAATTATCATTACCAGCTTATTGTAACCATTCCATTACCTGTTTGAATACCCGGGCTGTTTGATTGGTTGGTTCCGGTGTTGTAAGAGCCGCCACCACCGCCACCATTGCAGTTTGCGCCGGGACCACCACCCGAATAACCGCCACCGCCGCCACCACCGGCGCAGTTGCAGGCGCCCTGTGCACCACCACCACCGCCATAACCACCATTGCCATTGTATCCATAGTCGCCGCCCCAGGTTCCTCCTGCGCCGCCTGATAGTGGCGTATTACCTCCGGTTGATGTGTTGGAACAACCGCTTCCGGCATTTCCCACTGAATACCAACCACTGCCTCCGCTTGCCCAGTATGAGCCTGTTGCGCTGCTGCCTCCGTTGCCGTTGACACCGGCACCCTGAGTTGCAGAATTTCCGTTCGTTCCATTATTTGAAGTTACACCATCTATTCCGACCCATGTTGACGGTACTCCGTTGCCGCCACCACCGCCGCCGCCGCCGCCGGCAATTATAAGCGGAGTGCTGTTCGAGGTGAGCCAGACAAAAGTGCCACCGCCACCGCCGCCGTCATAACTTGATCTGCTCTCGCCCTGCTGTCCGACAATGATTGATAATGATTGCCCTGCGATTGTTGAAAAATCGCCGCGCATGCGTGCTCCTTTGCTACCTGCCTGAGTAGTATTTCCGCCCTGAGCGCCCCATGCTTCAATAGTTATGGAGCATGCCGAAACTGGCACAGTCCAGGTTTGCACGCTGCCTGTATTATAACTTCCGTTTGCATTAAAAGTAACGGTTCCGTGAGAGCAGCTTGTCACGGTCAGATTATTGGATGTTGTTGTCGATACGCATCCACCCTGATTAACAACAAGTGTAACCGCGAACGTGCCGGTTGAAGCCCAGGTTACAGAAGGATTCTGAACGGTACTTGTACTCGGAGAGCCACCCTGAAAGTTCCATGAATAACCGGCGCCAGTAACGGAAGGTGTAAACGTACATGTTTGCGAAGGTGCCGGGGATGTCGGAGACCACGAGAAGGCTGACGAGGGCGGAGTTGTAATTGTAATTGCAGTACAGGTAGCAGGGCTGTTTCCGCAGTTGTTGGAAGCATATACACAGATGTCGCCGTTAGAAGTACCGAATGTCACCGTGATTGTTGTGCCTCCTTGACCTGATGTAATAGTTGCGCCGGAAGGAACTGTCCATACATATGACAATGCGCCTGGTACAGGCGAAATTGAGTAGATTACACCTGCCTGATTTTGACAAACGGTTGTCTGACCACTGATTGAACCCGGTGCGGATAAGGTGAGCGGCGAATTTACCGGAAGCCAATTGGGCGCTGTGGGTGTTCCTGCATTATAATTGATATTATTGCAGTCGGTGTTGTAAATTAGTAATCCGTTTGCCGGAAGTACGATTGCATTTCTTTGCGCAATTGTCATTCGGGGAATCAGCAATCCTTTCGTAGTGCTTTTAATATCAAGCATTGCAGATGTATCAGAGGGTGCACCAGCGGAATTTATTCCAACACCCTGTGATTTTACCGTTAAACTGAATAACGAAAAATACAGGAAAAATATTGGAATTAAATAGCCACTCTTTCCCCGAAAAATCCTGAGTATATTAGTTTTCATTAGTTACTCCTTTTAAAGTAATTAACTGCGTTTGTTTTCTGTGCAAATATACTGATAATACAAAATAATCATACCTCGCCCTGTTGTGGGTTCGGTATGAACCCTGTTTTATTAGTTCAGATTTACTATTTTTGCAGTGATGACGGAAGATAAAGGAATGAACACCGGTTACGATAAGCTGGTCAAAGCTGAAAATGCTTTGGACTATACCTTGGTGGCTGGTGTTTCTGCCAACAGCTTTTCGTTCTGTATCTTCGATAATTCTTTAAAACGCTTTCTGGCTGCAGGCTCCGAAGTTTTTGACGGAATGCACAACAACCTTCAGCTTGTTGAAAAATTGGAGGCTGTTACCGGTCGCAGGAAGGAGCTTTTAATGGATTACGGAAAAAAGATTCTGCTTCACGAAAGTGAGCGTTCAACCCTGGTTCCATGGCCCTTGTTTGATGAGAAGCAAGCTGATTGCTATCATCATTTCAATCATGTTCCTGACGACGGAGAGCAGGTATGCGTAAATCGTCTGAAGAATCCGGAAGCATATAATCTGTATTCTGTTCCGACAAATGTTGTTGGTGTTATGGAAAACGCATTCGGACCTATGGAAATACGTCATCACTCGGGCGCCTTGACTGAAGGTCTGCTCGGACGGTTTAAAAATGTTCCGGGCGGTGCGGTTACCGTGGTCAATGTAAGGTCATCAGCTTTTGATATTGTTATTATTGAAAATCAAAAACTCCAGCTCCTCAACTCATTTGCTTTCCGGACAGCCGAAGATTTTATTTATTTTTTACTGTTCGTGTTTGAACAGATGAAGCTCAATCCTGAAACGGATGCAGTACTGCTCAGCGGCAATATAGCGAAAAGCAGCCGTTTGTACGAGTTGCTGTATCGTTATATCCGTAACATCGATTTTATTGAACGGCCTGATGCTGCGGAGTACAGTTATGTTTTTGACGAAGTCCCCCAACATTATTATTATCACTTATTTCAGGCAGCCTTATGCGAATTGTAAGCGGAACACACAGGGGGCGGAGGCTCAATCCACCCAACAATCTGCCGGTACGACCTACCACTGATATTGCCAAAGAAAGTCTTTTCAATATTCTGAATAATTATATTGATTTTGAAGAAGTCCGTGTACTCGATATATTTGCCGGTACCGGAAGCATATCATTCGAGTTTGCTTCACGCGGAAGTACGGATATTACTTCTGTTGACAGCAATTTCAGATGCATTGATTTTATTGAGCGGACAGCGGTGCAATTTAAAATGGCCCAAATCACAGCCGTAAGATCCGATGTGTTTAGCTTCTTAAAATATTCTAAAAATCCTTACGATATTATCTTTGCCGATCCACCCTTTGATATGCCCGACAGAGAAAAAATTGTTGAATTGATTTTCAATAATAATCTGCTTAAACCGGATGGTTATTTCATTATTGAACATTCCCGCGATATTGATTTCTCAAAGCATCCGAATTTCTCGGAGATGCGGAAATACGGCAAAGTGCAATTCAGTTTCTTTGTGGCTGCAAACCCGGTTCAAGCATAAATTCTTCAGTACTGCTGACTGCTTACCGCTTGCTGTTAACTGTTAACTAATTATTGTTCACTGTCAGAAAGCATTGTCCCTGAAGTCGGTTTTCTTTGTGAGCTTCAGATCCTGCAGCACGCTTGCTTTCACGCGAATCGTGAGATTATAACTTTTGCGTGCTCCGAAAGGTATCCATTGGATAACCATTTCCCAGCAATGCAAATCGCGATAAATGTTGAGCGAAGTGTATGAAATATCTTTTGCATTGAAATCAAATCCGGTGGTCATACCGAATTTCCATTTACGGGTAATGTTGACATCACCTGTAATCTGCAGCGTTTGAATGGTGTCTTTCACATAACGATAGAGCGAAGGACTGAAGTTGTTCGTGAAGGTAAGGTTGTAAGCCAGATTGATGCTCCATGGGTTTGTATAGTCAACATTTCCGTCAGGATGATAAGTTGTCTGACCACTGCCTTTTGATGTTTTTTTGCTTTTAAAATCATTTGAGCTCAGGCTCCAGTTGAGTCCGATGCTGTATTTTGCTGTTGCACTTCGGAACAGCCGACGGTTCACATCATACTGAAAGGTGTTCATCTTCACACCGCTTGTATCATAATAATACGGATCCCACGAACCGTTATAGATAAGGTCGATGCGTTTGAAAAGCTTGGTGCGTCCCGTAACGTAAAGATTGTCCCAGTTAAGTGAATCGCGTGCAAGGTCGTAAGCTGTGCCAATCGTGAGATTTTCTATCAGGACAACTTTTTTAGTTCCTGTTATTGTGTCTTTTTTTGACCGGACCTTCATCTCGAGATTGTTGGATATCGCAATGTTCACTTTTCCTGATGCACCATCTGAAGGGGTTCCGTAATTACCATTTTCATACACAGAATATTTGCGGGAATGTCCCAGTGTATCGATGGTTGTATATTTATAATAGCCCCAAAAGGGCGTTCCGAAATCAGGCATGTAAGTAAATCCGACACTTGGTGCAATAACATGACGCAATGCTTTGACGGGACCTTTTTTAAACTGGTACATTCCATATAGACGCGTACTCAGCGATGTACTGACATTAAAATCGTGGACCGGAAAAAATCCTCTCAGCGTATCGGTGTTCAGGTAAGCCGTGTCTGTTGACCGCAACCATTGTTTATCGACTTTTTGAAAATACCAACGCTCGTTTAAATTGAGGCTGTTGGTCCATGTAAAATATTTAAGAACTTTTACGTTGCTGCGTATTGGAATGCTGTGCGAAACGCCATTTTGCATTTTTTCGAGGCTTTTCTGAGACAGTATCAGCGAGTCAATGGTGCTGAGCACATTTTGTGCATTCATCATATAACCCACGCTGATATTCTCGTACCATTTAAGGTTGCCGACGCGCTTTTTCTTGCGCAAAGGATAAAAAGTATTTACCGACAGGCTTATGGCGGGCGCAGTCAGCAACACTTCGTGTGTTCCTGTATTTTGTTTATAACCGAGATTAATGCTGAAATTGGCGCGTCCGCGGGCAAGACCGGTCTGGTAGGCAATACTTGATTCGAAATCGTTCGAAAGATAATCGCCGGTTGTTGATGGGTTGTAACGGTTATAGCTGCTTGTACCGGCATTTACATTGGCGCTGAAAAGGCTGTTGGGCCTGGCTTTCGGATCCTGTTGATGTTGCCACCTGATAAAGAAATCTTTTTTCTCTTCATACCCCGGAAGCTTTTTGTCGCCTGAAATATTCACGGCGTAGTTCAGGTTGAGCATGCCGGAATACTTGTATTTTTTTTTGTAATTGGTGAATATTTTGGCCGCCCAGCTACCGCGTGTGTAAATATCGCCACGGAAGGCAATGTCGAGGTAATCGTTTACACCCCAGTAGTAGCCGCCGTTCTCAAAGAAGAAGCCCCGGTTTGCCGATTCTCCGTAAGTTGGCAGCAATATCCCTGAAAGCTGACCTTTTTTGTTGGGGAAAAAGCCAAAGGGTACAAACAGAGGTGTGGGAACATCTTCGATAACGAGGTATGCCGGACCGGTAATAATCTTGTCATCAGGAATTACCCGGGCTTTAAAAAATCGAATCTCGTAGTGTGGGTGCCGGCGATCGCAGGTAGTATAAAGTCCGTTTTTAACATTGGTGGCATTGTCCTCAAAACGCTTTACCAGATTGCCGTGAAGATAACTTTCGCCTTCATGGGTGATGATATCAGAGATAAGACCTTTTTTAGTTTCAAAATTGTATCGCATACTGAGTGCGGTAAAACTTTGAGATCCCTGTGTGAATTCAGGCCGTCCGTATTCTGCGCCCAGAGAGTCATACCGCGTATCGGCAAACAATGTATTTTTGTTGAAATCCAATTCAACATAGGCCGCCTTAAGTGTAATATCGTCGTAATAAATCTCTACATCACGATAGAGATACATTTTTTTTTCGCTGATGTTGAATCGTATTGAATCGCTGGCTTTGTAATTTATTTTTGATTCAATGGCATTTTTGGAGAGAGATTTGCGGATGGAGTCGGTGCTTAAAGTATCAGGAGCTGCACTCACGCTGTCATTTTTTGCTTTAATCGTATCCTGCGAATAGGATTGATGAGGTAACAAAAAAATACAGAGTATGAGAACAAAAAAACAGTGTGCGCGTTTAGTTAATAAAGTGGTTGACAATTTTACTCGTTTAATGGAAATACCTTCGGGCGGTTCATTTATTTTTGTCGCAAACTGAACTCACCAAAGGACAAAACTAATCAAAATACAAACTCTGATGAAACGCATTGTCTTATTTTTTGTTGTAATGAGTCTTGGTATTTTGTTTTCTTTTCGTGCTGAAAAGCCTAAAGGAATTGTGATACGGAAGGTTGTGATTGATGCCGGACATGGTGGTCACGATCCCGGTGCACTAGGTAAATCAGCTAAAGAAAAGGATGTTGCCCTGGCCATCGCCCTGAAGCTTGGTAATTTTATCAAGACAAATTTTCCTGAAATTGAAGTAATTTATACCCGCAAAACGGATGTTTTTGTGGAGCTGTATAACCGGGCAAAAATCGCTAATGAAAGCCACGCCAATCTTTTTATCTCTATCCATTGCAATTCAGCAAAAACAACAACGGTCTCCGGTACAGAAACGTGGGTAATGGGACTGAATAAAAGCGCTGCCAATCTTGATGTTGCTAAAAAGGAGAACAGTTCAATCTTACTTGAAAGCAATTATACCGCTCAATACGACGGTTTTGATCCAAACTCCCCTGAGGCGAATATTATTTTTAGTCTGTTTCAGAATGCCTACCTGGATCAGAGCCTGGAGTTTGCAACGAAAATTCAAAAGCAATTTACAGAACGGGCGGGAAGGGGAAGCCGGGGCGTTAAGCAGGCCGGATTTTTAGTGCTTTATAAAACCACGATGCCGGGTGTTCTCGTCGAAACTGGCTTTATCAGCAATCCTGCCGAAGAGGCTTTTCTGACTTCTGAGAGCGGACAATCAGTCATTGCTTCGGCTATCTATCGTGCATTTAAGCAATACAAAGATATGGTTGACGGCAATCATGGAGCCGAACAGGATAGTGGGACTGAGGAACCACAGGTTCAGGATACACCTCCCCAAGACACGGTGGTGGTACATACCGATAAACCGGTGAAACATGATGCCTCTGCACAGGAAATATTTTTTAGAGTTCAGTTTGCTACATCCTCTAAACAGAAACCCTTGAATTCGCCTGATTTTAAAGGTCTTTCAGAAATAAAAATGTATGTGCAGAACAATGTATTCAAATATACTTCCGGCAATTTTACAACACTTGAAGATGCTGTGAAGCAACAGGCAGAAGTTCAGAATAAAGGCTTCAAAGATGCCTTTGTTGTGGCCTTTCTGAACGAAGAACGCATTTCTCCGTCTGAAGCGGTTAAGCTGCTTTCACAACAAAAAAAATAGGAATTCGCCGACCAGAGCGATTGCCGTGTAACAATATGTTTATCAATATTTAGCACGGTAATAACTGTCTGAATTGTTGCTTAAAACACTTCCATTTTTGAAAAAAAATAGGCAGAATGGATGCTGTAGCAGGTTTTTAAAAATAATTGCTACATTTGCACACCTATATAAGTAAAATGGCATTTAAAATCAAACGGGAAGTTAAGATAGCGGTGATATTTATTATCACACTCGGTCTGTTTTACTGGGGTTTTAATTTTCTGAAAGGCAAGAATTTACTACGGAAGGAACGAACATTTTACGCAATTTACAATCAGGTGAATGGCCTTTCCGAAGCAAATCCGGTGCTCGTAAACGGATATAAAGTCGGTCAGGTTAAGGATATCAATTTTATGCCCGATGGTTCAGGGCGCATCGTTGTTGAGTTTATTGTAACCAATAATGATGTTCGCATTCCGGGCAATTCTGTGGCTAATTTGTTTTCCTCCGATATTCTTGGTTCACGCGCTATCGAAATTAAGCTCGGCAATTCTACCGTGGCTGCACTCAACGGCGATACACTGAATACGCTGGTGCAGTCATCATTGGGCGAGGAGGTGAGTTTACAGATGAAGCCCATCAAGCAGAAGTTTGAAAACGTTATGCTGTCAATCGATTCTGTACTTGTGATTATCCGCAGTGTATTCAATGAAGAAACCAGAGCCAACCTGACACTGAGTTTTGAAAGTATTAAATTCACTATTCAGAATCTGGAACACACGACTTTTAACATAGATACGCTTGTTACAACTCAAAGAGTAAAGTTGTCTGCGATTATCGGCAATGTTGAATCCATTACTTCCAATATTCGGAAAAACAATGATAAAATAAGTAACATCATTGTAAATTTTTCTAACATAAGCGATACCATCGCAAAAGCAAATATTGCGCAAACGCTTGAAAATACTAACAAATCATTGCAGTCTTTTTCGACTATCATCGAGAAAATAAATCGTGGTGAAGGGAGTTTGGGAATGCTTGTGAATAATGACAGCTTGTATAAAAACCTGCAGGGAACCTCATCTCAACTCAACGAACTTGTTGAAGACATCAAGCTGAATCCTCAGCGATACCTGAATTTTTCGGTATTCGGCAAAGGCGGTAAAAAGAATAAATATACTCCGCCCAAAAAGTAATTTCGATTTCTATAATTTCCCTGAGGCTTCCGAATTCATTTCAAATGTTCGGTGCCATGCATCTTTCATGTCTTTGATTGTCCCGAATGAAATGTCGTCAACCCTTACGGCACCTTTGGTAACATGACCCAGCAGTGTTGCCTGAATCTTCGCGTTGAACATATAATCAATGAAGTCCGATTCATTGTCGGCATCAACTGTTACGGCTACGCGGCTCTGTGCTTCTCCAAACAGAAATGCATCTTCGCGAATCTCGGAATCGGTTGTAATATCAAAACCGAGGTCGCGCTGAAATCCGCTTTTTACAAGTGCAGTGAATAAGCCGCCTGTAGAAATACTCTGTGCGGAATTGATTAAACGACTTTGGATCAGGCTGTGCACATGATGCTGCAAAATGAATTCCTTATCGGGATTGAAATAGGGCGGAGGTGATAAAATTACTCTGTGGAAGGTATTTAGGTATTGCGAAGAATTTATATCGTTTCTCGATTCGCCTATTAAGAAAATTACGTCGCCTTTATTTTTAAAACCGGCCTCAAGTCTGCCCGATTTATCGTCAATTATTCCCATCATACCAATCACGGCTTCTGGAAAAACCGGTTGTAATTCTGTCTCCGTTTCTGCTGAGCTGCAAAAGTTAACCTTACTTTCATTAACTACAAGGTTGAATTTACGACAGGCATTATTCAACCCTTTGGTTGATTGCACATATTGCCAGAATTTTGCAGCGTCCTGAATATCTCCAAAGTTCAGGCTGCAGGCAATAGCCTGCGGTTGGCCACCCCTGCATACAATTCTTCTTGCTGCTTCTGCAACTGTGATTTCTGTTCCAATGCGCGGATCGGTATAAACATAACGTGGATTGCAGCAAAGGCTTGCTATAAGTGTTTTTCCCGAATCGGGGATTTGATAGTGAACGGTGTCTGATGCCGGATTAACAGTATGCGGGAGCTCCTGATTCAGATGCGAACAAATATCAGGATGTCCCAACAACAACCTGACAACCGGTCTGAGATCGCCGGGCTGGGGAACGGAATCAATATTAAATTTGCGCGATTTCAGATGGTATTCGGGTTCTTTGGATTCTTTCCGGTAAACGGGGGCGCCACGCCCTGCAACTATTGATACCGCCGGGATATTCACAATCTCTTTCCCATGTGTGTAAATTGTGAGTTGCTCTCCCGAACACAGCTGACCGATTTGAGCATAATTCAATTCCCAGAATTTAAATAGCAGTTCAATTTCAGTTTCACGGTCTTTTTCGCAAACAAGCAACACTGCCTCATTTTGTTTGTTAATAAGCCGTTCAATAGCATCTGTTTCTGTCTGGAAGTCGGAAATTTTCTCTGTGTGAATGCTTATACCACAGCTTCCGTTTGCTGCCATAATTGCGGCTGTATGAATAATGCCGCCATCGTTTACTGACATGATGCCGGTGGCGGCTCCGGTTTTAATTATCTCGTTGATTGCACTCTTCAATTTTGAAACATCGTCGGAGGTATAGGCAAAATACAGAGAATTGCCAACACCATGAGCAATGTTGGTCAGCACGTTGTTGGCGCGCGCAAGCCCCACCGACAGCACGTTTTGCATGGGTATACGCTCATGGAACTGATCAAATTGAAATTCGTAATCAGCATGAAACTCATTAGTTTCCCCATTGATGTCAATGCAATTTTTTAGCTGCGCCTGTGCGGATTTGGATTTTATTGTGCCTAATCTCAACCTGCGGATTTGTAGAATTTCTTTTGCTCCGTTTATCCAGAATCCCGAATAAGCATTCGTTGCATATGGGATTTTATCTGTAGTTCTGATGCTCACCGTGCTTGCAAGTCCTTCGCCAAGGTCAATAAAACCGGTGCTTTTATTTCCCGGCCTTATCAACGTCTGAGGTCCTTCGACCGGGAATCTTTTAACATGGTAAATAGAATTTTTAAAGGAAATACACTCTTGCCACAATGTGGCATACACGCATGTTTCGGCGGAATTGGGCTCACGATGAAGTAATGACTTTACCAGTTCCGTTTCTTCGGATGTCAGTGTCGGCAAATCTTTTGTTGGGTTGACTATTGTCTTATTTTTTTTCATTATTCGCTTCTTCAGATTATCGCAAAGGTAGAAATATTGCACTAAAAGAAGGAGGGCTTTTTATTAATTGCATAACGGGATGTGCTCAAACAGCGTATTTTTTAATTTCATTATCTTTGTGCCGAAAAAATACGACTGTGGAGATTATACTAGCAATATTATATTGTATACTTTTTATCTTTTTGATATACAAATTGAAGTTTTTTCAGATCGACGGTTTTTCTCCCAGGGCCGTTTCGGTTGTATTTCTGATAAAAGTAATCGCCGGTGTAGTTCTTTACATTATCTACAGTCATTATTACACCGACCGCAATACTGCCGATATTTTCAAGTATTTTGACGACAGTAAAGTGATGTATGATACTCTTTTCACAAAACCACGCGACTTCTTTCAAATGATTACCGGCATTGGAAACGATACGCCATATTTTAATCAGTATTATCATCAGATGAATAACTGGTTCAGGGTTTTTGAGAGTAATATATACAACGACAGTCACACAATTATTCGTGTAAATGCCCTGATGCGCGTGTTTTCCCTGGGTTATTATAATGTCCATACGGTTTTCATGTGCTTTCTTTCTCTTACCGGTTTAGTAGCCTTGTATAAATTTTTTGTGCCCTTTATGCGCGACCGCCGGAGAGAACTGTTTTTCGCTGTTTTTTTACTCCCATCAGTTCTTTTTTGGGGCTCCGGTGTTCTTAAAGAAGGAATCCTGATTTTTGGTATGGGTATGCTGATTTATTATACTGATTGCCTTGTGCGCGGTAAGGAGCGTATCAAAAGTTTTCTCTGGCTATTTGCGTCTACAATACTTCTGCTTTACGTTAAATTCTATGTGGTGGCAACACTTTTTCCACTGCTTATTGCGCATGTTTGGTGTGTTAAAACTTCATACCGTCACGCGCTGTTGAAATATGGCGGAGTGCTTTTGATTGCTGCGGTAGCCGGATTAAACCTGCATTATCTGTTGCCACAATTTGATTTTGTTACAATTGCAGTTCAGAAACAGCACGATTTCATTAATCTTGCCAATGAAGTAAAATCAGGCAGTATCATTGGAATGGCGCCGCTCGAATATTCGTGGATAAGTTTGCTCAAGAATACACCTCAGGCATTTTTTAATGTGCTGTTCAGGCCCTTTATTTTTGAATCGGGTTCGCCCTTATTTCTGCTTGCCGGTGCTGAAAATATTATGATTATTTTTATTGCTGTTGTTTGCCTTATCTATGCAAATTTCAGACCGGTCAATAAGGGAATACTGAGCTTTGCTTTGATTTTCGCGCTTTTTACGTTGGCACTTACCGGTCTTATTACACCTGTAATTGGCGCCATTGTAAGATATAAAGTGCCGGCGCTTCCCTTTCTGATTATTGCGCTATTCCTGATATTTGATAAGGAACGTTTTTTAAGACGCTTTCCATTTTTTGAACGATTCTTGAGAGATGATGGTGAATAAAACTTTTTTTGCAATCCTGCTTTTTATAAGCTCATGGGTGAACGTGTTTGCCCAGTCAGATACCATTGATATCAGTGGCGTTGAAGTTCAGGCCGGTCGTGCTTCCATTGTATGGTCGGGCGCTTCAAGGGTGGTGGAAGTTATTACCCGCAAAGAAATTGAGACCATGCCGGTCAGCAATCTCAATGATTTATTAAAATATGCGCTGAACGCGGATATTCGTAAGCGTGGTACCGGCGATGTGCAGGCAGATATCAGCATTCGCGGCAGCTCCTTTGAACAGGTTTTGGTGCTTCTGAATGGCGTCAGTATGAATGATCCGCAAACAGGACATCACAAACTTGATATCCCGGTTGACCTTGCCGATATTGAACGAATTGAGATATTACAGGGTTCGGGTAGCCGGATTTTCGGACCCAATGCCTTTGCCGGTGTTATCAATATCATTACCGGTCATAGTGCCGGACCCAATATTCATACTGACTTGTCTTATGGGAGTTTCGAAACGCTGCTGGGAACGATTGCTTCATCTTTCAGCATAGGAAAATCAAATCATTATATCAGTCTTTCGGGTAACAGCAGTGATGGATTTATTGCGAATACTGATTATGCAACAGCCAAAGCCTATTATCGTGGTGACATTGCCGTGAATAATGGAAAATTAGGTGTTTCGGCGGGCTGGATGAATAAGGAATTTGGCGCACGCGGATTTTACAGCCCCAAATATCCCGATCAATATGAAGCTACCCGAACAGAAATGGGCAGCATTGATTTTTCATATGGTAAACGATTCAAGATTGAGCCTAAAGTGTCGTGGCGCCGTCATCACGACCGCTTTGAATTGTTTCGTAATGAAGCGCCATCATGGTATCGCAATCATAATTATCATATGTCTGATGTTATTGATGCCGGACTTAATCTTTCGTACCAATCGCGGGCAGGCATCAGCAGTGTTGGATTAGAGTATTCCTATGAACATATTTTCAGTAATGTTTTAGGCGTTTTGCTTGATGATACACTCAGCGTACCTCAGGAATCAAAAGGCTTTTTTAATCGTAGTGATGCACGAAAAAATGTTGACATTTTTATTGGGCACGACCTCAGCATTCATCGCTTTTCGGCATCTTTAGGAGTCCTTTTATATTGGAGTGATGCCTTTGGATACAACTACTATCCGGGAATTGATTTGAGTTTACGGGTAGGAAAAAATTCGCGTGTTTATGCTTCGGTTAATAAATCACTTCGACTCCCGTCATTTACTGAATTGTATTATAAAGGGCCTGTAAATATTGGCAATAGCGAGCTTAAACCCGAAGAATCGTGGTCGTGCGAAACGGGCGTCAAATACGCTGAAAAGTTGATAAAGGCGCATGCATCCGTATTCTATCGTTATAGCTTTAACCTTATAGATTGGATACAAACGCCGGGCGAAAAAATATGGCATACTGAAAACCTCACTCGCATCAATACCTGGGGTGTTGAAGCGTCGTTGGATTTTGATTTTGATAAAATATGTGATGAGAATTGTTTGGTGGAACGGCTTCATGCTTCATATTCCTATCTTGATATGAATAAAAATAGCGGGGATTTTATTTCATATTACGTTTTGGATTACCTGCGTCATAACCTTGGAATTACGGCGAACATTCGGCTGATGAAAGATCTGAGCGTGGCACTTGGCGGGCGATATTATTCCCGCGAAGGTTCTTATATTTCTTTTCCTTCAGGACTGGAATCTTCATGGAAGCCTGTGTTTCTGGCTGATGCCGGACTTAAATGGAATTTGAATCCAATTGAATTTAAAGTGGATGCAAACAATATTTTTAATACGGAGTATTTTGATTACGGAAATATTTCAATGCCCGGTTTTAATATTAATTTCGGTTTAGTGTGCAACATAGGATTAAAGAAATAAATACACAATCATGAGAACAGTTTTTATCACAGGCGCTACGAGTGGAATTGGAGAAGCTACAGCGCGGAATTTCGCGGCTGACGGAAATCGCCTGATTATATGCGGCCGTCGTAAAGACCGGCTTGAAACATTGGCAACTCAGCTAAGGAATGAATTTGGAATTGATATACTGCCTCTTGTTTTTGATATTTCTTCTCTTGCCGAAACCCGCGATGCTATTGAAAATGTCCCGGATTCGTGGAAAGAAGTGGATGTTCTTATAAATAATGCCGGTCTTGCCGCCGGATTGAACTTGTTGCACGAAGGCGAAATTGATGACTGGGAACGTATGATTGACACCAACATCAAAGGACTTTTGTATGTAACCCGACTTATTGCTCCCGGAATGATTGCTAGACGACGCGGACACATTATTAACCTCGGTTCCATTGCCGGCAGGGAAGTATATGCCCGTGGCAATGTTTACTGCGCCACAAAGCATGCTGTTGATGGGCTTACTCAGGCAATGCGCATTGATTTCGTTCCTTTCGGTATAAAAGTTACGCAGGTTGCTCCGGGCGCTGTTGAAACGGAGTTCGCCCTGGTACGCCTGAACGGCGATGCGGTTGCTGCCCAAAAAATTTATGCCGGTTATGAACCTTTGCATGCTCATGATATTGCCGGAATTATTCTTTATATCGCCAATTTGCCTGCGCATGTTAATGTGAATGACATTTTGATAACGCCTGTAGCTCAGGCAAATAATCATAACTTTTTTAAAAATGGAATTTAGGAATCTCAAGTTTAAAAGCATTAACTTTGAGTGATATTTAATAAAAAAGCATTTCAATACTATGGAGGATAATATCACACGAATTTTTGATCTGCTGCCGCGTTATCTTAAAAATTTCCCCAAAGAAGATGTTTTTGCCGGAAAGGAAGATGGTGAGTGGATACGTTACAGCACCCGGTCATACGTTGAAATTTCGAATTATATCAGTTACGGGCTTCTGGCACTCGGTGTTCGCAAGGGTGATAAAATAGCTACAATTACCTATAACCGACCCGAATGGAATTTCCTTGATATGGGCATTCAGCAGGTGGGCGCGATACACGTTCCGGTGTACCCGACTATCAGCGAAGCAGATTATAAATATATTCTTACTCACGCTGAGGTTACCTATGTTTTCGTTGCGGGCGAAGATATGTTTCGGAAAATTGAAAATATTCTGCCCGGAATTCCAACGCTTAAAGATATCTACACATTTAAAAATCTACATGGGTTCAAACACCTGAATGAGTTGATACGCTTAGGTTGGCAAAATCAGGTAAAAGACAAGCTGGAGCAGATAAAGGATAGCATTGGCACGCATGATGTTGCCACCATGATTTATACTTCGGGAACAACCGGAATACCAAAAGGAGTGATGCTTTCGCACGCGAATATCATCAGTAATTTTTTAGCTGTTTCACCTATTCCGCCCGTCGGTTCTGAAGGGAAAGCGCTCAGCTATTTGCCGCTCTGCCACATTTATGAACGCATGTTAAACTACATGTATCAGTACCTGGGCATTTCTGTTTATTATGCGGAAAATATGGGTACCATTGCCGATAATATTAAAGAAATTCATGCCGATATATTGGCTACAGTTCCGCGATTGCTGGAGAAGATTTTCGACCGCATTATCAATAAAGGCAGAAAGCTGCCGAAGGTAAAAAGGAAATTGTTTTTCTGGGCTGTTGACCTTGGGTTGCGCTATGAGCCAAATGGTAAGAACGGTTGGTGGTACGGCTTTCAGTTGGGAATTGCGAATATGCTTGTATTTAAAAAATGGCGCGAGGCGCTGGGTAATAATATCAAAGTAATTGTTTCGGGCGGCGCGGCACTACAGCCCAGGCTGTCACGGATTTTCTGGGCGGCTAAAATTCCGGTACTCGAAGGATACGGATTAACAGAAACCTCGCCGGTAATCGCTGTCGGCAATTTTGCAAAAAAAGCAGATTACTTTGGTACCGTCGGACCCATTTTGCCCGGTGTTGAAGTGAAAATTGCTCCCGATGGAGAGGTGCTTTGTAAAGGACCGAATATTATGCTTGGCTATTACAAAGACGAGGAACTCACTCGCAGCATTATTGATAACGAGGGTTGGTTCCATACCGGCGATATCGGTATTGTTACTCCTCAGGGAAATCTGAAACTGACAGGAAGAAAAAAAGAGATTTTTAAAACATCGTTTGGAAAATACATCAATCCCGGGCAAATCGAAGATAAATTCAAAGAGTCGACACTCATTGATAATATTATAGTGCTGGGCGAAAACGAGAAATTCGCGGCAGCACTTATTGTGCCCGATTTCAGTGACTTGAAAGCCTGGTGCGATAACAAAGGTATTGAATATACTACCAATACCGAGATGATTACGCATCCGTTGGTTAAGAAGAAATTTCAACGTGTCGTGGATTATTACAACGGCTCATTCGGTGAGACTGAACAGATAAAACGCTATGAAGTGATGGACAACGAATGGTCAACGTTTACCGGCGAGCTTACACCGACTTTAAAATTGAAACGAAATTACGTCGTTAAAAAATACGAAGATGTGATTCATAAAATGTTTTCAAATGGCAATGGAATAATTTAACACCCGCTGAATATGAATAATAAAATTTTGATTTTAGTAAGTGTACTGCTGCCTGCAATAATGCTGTGCTCATGCGGTGGTGAAAAGAAAAGTGACAATAAAACGGTACTAACTGAGCGTATTCAGTATCCCGTTTTTATTAAAAGTCCCTATGGTGATGAAGGCGACTGGTGGAAAGAAAATATGGAAGGCGCCAAACGTGAAAAGCTGGTGAACTGGATTTTTGAGATGGCTTACAGTGGAAAAATCAAAGCCTACGATTACGACAATAAGCCGCTTACCGTGTCGGAAGTAAAAGCCATCGGCAACCGTCGTGATACCGTTCGCCTCACCCGGCCAAACCCACCTTACGATGAATATGACTCAGTGATTGTTGAGAATTTTGACCGTCGCGATGTGCACCGTATTACGTTTCTTGAAGAATGGTACCTCGACGAGAAAGCACTGACCTTTGAAAAGAAAGTAGTGGGCTTGTGCCCTGCTATTACAATGTACACCGACAGCAGTGAAGTGAAGGGCTATAAACCGATGTTCTGGCTTTACTTCGACGACAAATATCCGGTGAAAGAATAGCTGTTGGTCCTTCTATTTTATAGCTATCTGTTTCCCGTCAGCGCTCACCACTTTCTTGTAGAAATCTGCAAATTCATTTATCTTGTCAAGTGGAATCTTGTCAGTCTTATATTTGAGCTCTCTGGTAGCTTTAACCGTATTTTTTACAACAGCAAAGGTTAGCGTATAGTCGGCTGCAAAACAAGAATATTTGATTGTCTTTGGGGTTTCTGCAAGATAGCGTCCTGCCGGGATTGTAATAGTTATCGTCTCAACGTCAGAATCACCAAAAGCAGCCTGATAGAGGTCATATGGATATTCTCGTTTTTTATTGAAGATAAAATCCTTTGCGTTCGTCTTGGAACCCCATGGCAATGTAAACAGCGAAAGTCCGGTTACCTGCATCAACGCGTTGGAACCGGTATAATCATAGCTGTATTCAACAGTGTCTTTGTTGCTCTTGAGATTTTTAAACTCAAAAGAGTTCAGCTGCACATTAGGGTATTCACCGGTTAGTGCTTCAAGCAGATTTTTTTCCTGCTCTTTTTTGCCAAGGTCACGATACGTAGAGCGTATGCTTGCGGCCCAGGTTCCGGTCTTATAGTTTACTTTAGAGATGTTAAGATCGTTTCCGTCGATGGTGATTTTGGTAATCCTGGAAACAATATTTTGCGCACGAGATTCAGATTTAAACGGTTCAAGTTTTACGTTCGTTCTATCCTTTTCGCTCACAATATCAAGGGCAAGAGCATTGTTCAGGTAGTATGCAACTGTGCCAAAAGGCATGTAATCTGATGTGAGTTCAAGATAATAATTTTTGCCGTCGATGGTGGCGCGAGCTATGCAATGATTGAAATCTATGGATGGCAGCAGCAAATCTTTTTCACCGTTGTCGCGTGTATCAACAAGCATCACTCCGGCAGGCACATCTATTTCGCGGCACATAGCAACGAATAACGTTGACACATCCTTACAATCGCCAATCTTGGTATTTAGTACCGTTGACGCTTTTTGCGGGACGAGTCCGCTCTGCCTGAAAGATACTGAACTATAGCGGATATTGTTCACAATATAGTTATAGATTTCTTTTACTTTTTCGAGTTTGGACAGGGACTCTTTGCCTTCAAATAATTTGCTTACGGTTTCTTTTACTTCAAAATCTGATTTTGCCTTTGTGGATGAAATATCATAATACCAGTTTGAAACAAAGTTCCAGTCGGGGAACGACGAAACGTATAATATATCTGCGACATCCGAAAACTCCGGCATTTTATCTTCATACTTTATAGATGGGCTGTTCTTGCTTTCCCAGGTGTAAAGGTTGAATTCAGTGAGCGCTTTAAATGTGCTTGGTATCTCTTTATTCGAAAAGCGTGTTTCGAATTTTATCTTTGGTGCAATGAGCAGGCTGAATTTAGAGTCAAGGATAGGCGACCCGCAAGAGAACCGGTGATAATCGTAAAAATAGGGGTACAGCTTGCCGGTCAGGTAATTCTCAATCTTGTATTCAATGTGAATAGCATCTCCCGGTTCGAGGGAGGTAAATACAACCTGCGTTTCATTGGTCTCAGCTTGCACCTTACCACCATTGGCTTTCATTACTTCAACTTTTTCAATAATTAAACGCTGCATGTTGGTTTTGCCTATGTTGTAAGTCTTCCATGAATCAACGCCATCGCTGTTAAAAACTTTTACAATTAAAATATGTCTTTCTTCTGACGTTCCTTCGGCGTACACCACTTTTTCTTTACTGTTCAGCAGTATCAGACTGTTGTCTTCGGGCCATGCATTTGCGTCAGGTGCATTTTTATAGATAGCTTCCGCATCTGTTTTTTCAAAATAATCGAATACTTCTTTATCACCTTTGATTTTTCTCAGGTTCTTGCGATTCTCATAACCGTTGGGCATGAATTCTATTGATTTCTCATAGGCATCAACGGCGTCTTCCGTTTGGGCTTTATTCTCATATACTTTGGCTAAATCAGCCCATCGCGATCCGGCAAAAGGCATGAATTCAAGTGTTTTTTTATACCACTTTTCGGCCTCGGTATATATTTGCAGACTAAAATAAATATTGCCCATTATCCGGGTATAGTTTGAATTTGAGGGATTCATCTGCACCAGTGTTGAGTATATATTCACACCTTCCTGAACCATCCCTGAATTAAAATAATCACCGGCAAGCTCTTCCATTACATCATTGCGGTAATGTGTTTTCAGATACTTCTTCAAAAGAGGAATCCCTGCTTTATAATTTTTTTGTGATTTTAAAATGGAATGCTTGAAGTCGACAAAAGTGTAATTATTGGGAAATTTCTTGTAAGCCTCGTCAATCATTTTTGTGAGGTTTTCCTGCTCATTTTTTAGTGCCGTAAGCTCTATCCGTTTTTGAAGCGTGGTTTCGTCTTCGCCTGCAATTTTCTCCAGCTTATCAAGGTATTCACTCGCTTTGATATAATTTTCCTTGTCTATTTGCTCTTGATATAGCAGTAACAGCGACAGGTAGCTCTCCGGGTCATTTGCTTTAAGCCATTCCAGCGCGGATGATACATCGGTATAGTCTTTTTCGGAATCATAAACACTGATGAGCTTATACAAAACATAACTGCACTTTGGAGCAATTTCCTTTGCCTTCAACAGTACCTTGCGCGCCTCATACGTCTTTTCACTGTGCAGATAGGTCACCGAGAGCAGCAATTGCCCAAGTAAGCTGTTGGGTTGCTTCTGAACATAATCTTTGAAATAGCTTTCCGCAAAATTCTCAACTTTTTCCACTTTTGTTTCAAGCGATTTATAATTTTTGTCGCGAGTGTCGGCTTTGATATCAGGAATTGGATTTCCGCTGTCATCTGTTATCCTTACCATGAAATTAAAGCGTTGAATATCGCTTGCGCCAATCTGAAGCAGCAGGCGGTTATTGCCTTTATTCAATTTTAGCTTCACAATGTAAGTGTCCACATCGTTATTGCGTTCTTCCACTTCGGAAATTACAAGCTGGTCATTGAGCCATGCTTTTACTGACCCCGATGTTCCTATACGTAATTGTACTTCCTTATCTGAAGCGCATTGAAGAAAGGTCTGAGCAAAAACTATGGCGTCATCCGCAAAGAAGTAGTCCGTGAGGTCAACCCAATTATCCTGACGAACTTTTGGTAAGTCGAACCATCGAATTTCAGCATTGTACTTATTCTTGAAAACCTTGTCTTCATTGGGGAAAAGAATCGGGTCATAAGACTTGTCAAATCCGCAACCCGACATGTTTTCAAAACTTCCGGTAGCCTGCCACTTTGTTATTGCACCCATTTTATCGAATTCGGCCTGCGATTCTTTGAATTTGCGGATGTTGCGATAGTACCACCCCAAAGTTGAATGTGCCATGGCCCTGATTGTGCCTTCTATTTTTGGATTCTCGGCCACTTGTTTAATGAATTTTTCTTTTGCGGGATTTGCAGAGCTGAGGCCAATATCTACAAAAGTATTCCATAACGCATATGTATAGGGATACGGATCGGTAGACAGGTTATAGAAATTTACAAATTCTGTGAATGACGTTTTATCATCGGCAAAATATGATGCCACCAGCGCCAGGCCCAAGTGTGCCTCTGCGGCCGAACCCGGATCAGCGGTGGCTTCTTTGAATTCTGTTCGGGCATCATCAAGGTCATTGATACCGAAACTGCTCCATCCTTTACTCAGCGACGATTGAGCTTTTGCCGGATTGACAGTTAAAATAAATGAGATGAGCAAAGCGCTTAAAACGATTTTTTTAAGGCGTGGAGTGTGTTCAGTATTTTTCATAAATTCCGTTATTTAAGTGTTAATGGCTGCTTTGATTTGGGAGGTAAACACATTGTTTTAAATAATAAATTAATGGATACGCTATTTACGCTGTAACTATACTATACATTTTGTTGAATGTAAGTCGCTGAAATATAATAGTATAAAAATAGCGTTCGTGGTCAGAAAACGTTTGTCTCTGACCATTCAACGCAAAAATATAAATAATATGTAAAATTACAAAATAATTGCAGGTTTATTTACCTATACGGCAATAAACTGCTTTTCGGGAATCCCGATTCGATTGGAATGCAGCGGTTTATTATTGTCTGAAAAGTTGATTTGTATCCTCAATATATTTCAGGATATCTTCTTTTGCCTTTTTCTCGGTGGCAGAAGAAACAAAAATAGGCGGAAGTTCTTCCCATTCGGTAAGCAGTCTGGTTTTATAAGTTGTTATTTTACGGCTTAGTTCGAGTGGTTTTAATTTATCTGCTTTCGTAAAAACAATTACAAACGGTACCTGATTCTCACCCAGCCATTCTATAAATGAAAGGTCTATTTCCTGCGGCTCGATGCGGCAGTCAACCAGATAAAAAGTACATACAAGGCTCGGTCTTAATCCCAGATAGTCGGTAATCATCTGGCTCCATCCACTGCTGAGCTTTTTCGATTTCTTTGCATAACCGATGCCCGGAAGGTCAACCAGATACCACTCGTCGTTGATGATGAAATGGTTGATAAGCTGCGTTTTTCCCGGCGTTCCTGATGTTTTTGCAAGACCTTTTACATTGGTGAGCATATTTATCAGCGACGATTTACCTACGTTGCTTCGCCCTATAAAGGCATATTCCGGAAGTTTGGGTGGCGGACATTTTTTGAAATCCGTACTGCTTAAAATATACTTTGCTGTTCTGATGTTCATAAAATATCCTGTCGTATTAGTAGCATAAATATTGGAACGCTCCGGTTACCGGCTATTCTCGTGTTGAATCTTTTTGGTAAGTAACCAGATGACGTTCTTTTTTGGTTTCATAAATATCGCCAATTGTAACAAGCAATCCTGTTTCTTCTACAAGCCCAAAACCATCGTTAATCGCTGTTCCAAATATCCGCATGGTGGCGGTTAAATTCATGTAAGCATTTATCAATGGCGGTATCGCTTCATTGTACTCACGCAGGGTATGAATGAGCAGCTTATAATCAGCTCCGTAGTTTCCGCCGTTGAATATCTTTTCCAGTTTCTCCATATCCGTTTCCATTTCCACGGCTCTGATGGGAGTGCCCAGATTATCCTTATCCGGAAAATATTTATACAGAAAGTAAAGGATGATGTCACGCGCCTGTCTGTTAAAATGAGGATACATGGTCATCTTACCAAAAAAGTACTTGATTTCCGGGTTCTCTACAATCAGCGCCCCGAGGCCGTCCCAAAGATTATCCAGAGAAAAAAGTCCTTTGCGGCCATTTACCATGGGCTGATAATCGGGCTGCACAAATGAACGACCTAATTCAATAGTGTAAGGCGCAAAATCGCGGGTAAAGCGTTCGCTGAGGCGAAAGAGTTTTGATGTGGCGCAATCAGGTGAACCATCGGGTAATTTGGGTGCCTGCCCAACATTGGTGAAACGGTATCCGCCAATAATTTCAAGATTGCGCGGCTCCCATACAATAAGTTGTTTGCTCGGGTTTTCGCGGGTGTCAAAATGGTCGATATCCATTGATTTGCCCGTGCCACCACCGGCTCTGCGAAAGGTAACTTCGCGCAAGCGCGCTATTTCGCGCATCACATTGGGCGAATTATGATGGGTAACAATATAAATTTCGTTATGCCCTTTATTGGTGCGGCGCACAAACCTTGAATCGTTTAATTCTTTTTCCAAAAGCGCCTTGTCAACCGGCGGGATAATATTTTCCATGTTCAGTAGTTTTTAGTATGGAAATTGAGATGTTGGATTTTCGCGCAATGAGTAAACGTAATCTTTAAGTTTCGATGCCCATTCGGTGTCATTGAAACGTTTGTCGAATAATGTCCATGGAACAGGTTTGCCAAAAATGATGTTTACGGACTTTATTTTTTGTTTCATCATTTCGCCCGGCAAATAAATCATTTCAATATTTTGCTTGATGCCGCTTTTTTTCCTGAAGTTCGCAAAATTGTAAAAGAAGGATGAATTTTGTCCGTCAATAAGTGCCGGAATAATATCGCGTTTGTGTTTTCGTGCTTTGGCAATCACGGTTTTTTTCCAGTCAAGATCTTTAATAACACCTTTTTGCTTGCGCGAAACAAGTCCGGCAGGAAAATAAACCATCATCTTGTCTGATGCAAAAGTATCTTCAATGATGCGGATATTTTCTGAATTGCTGCCGTGTTTATTGATAGGGATGAAAAGAGGAGCAAGGTTCTTCAGATTCATTAATATATCATTCACCGGAAACACAATTTCTTTACGTACTTTGCCCGCTTCATGCAATAATGCAATTCCATCAAGTCCGCCAAGCGGATGATTTGAAACAATGATGCCACGGCCCTCAGCCGGAATATTTTCGCGACCGATAACTTTCACTTCCTTCGTGAATTCCTGAACAATGGCTTCCACAAAATCTAATCCTACCTTGGTCTTGTTACGGTCAATAAAATCATTGATGAAATCCTGACAGATAATCCGCTTGATATAATTGACTATAAAACGCGGAAGAAATTTTGCCAGACGCGGATTCTTACTCCTTATAATTTCATCGATATCTATGAATTTTTCAGTAGCATTGGCTCCACTGTCTGAAATTATATTCTCCTTTTTATCGCTCATACGCATTACTTCATAAACGCTGCAAAGTTAATCATATTTTAAATGCATTTTAGCAGTTGATTTTTTATGTCAAGCCCTTGTATTCTTCTGTTCGGCAATAAAAAGTAATTTATACCTAATTATACTTTTATTTATGTTAAATAGTAGTAAATTTGCCTCTGAGAAGACAATTAGTATCCATAAAACCTAAAATCATGAAAATCATTACCAAATTAGTACAATTGTGTCTGGTTGGTGCGCTTATTACCTCTCTTGGGTTTGCGCAGGGCACAAAAGTAAAGAACGTAAATGCGTCGTTGGGCACTGCTCATATGACACAGAAAATTGTTGATATGTCGCCAACAATGGGCAATTTTGCAACACCCGGTGGCATGAAAGCATTGTTTGATCTTCAGTTTCAGTATAACATTGCAGGCCCGGTCGGTACTGCTGGTATTGAAACCGATGGTCAGTATTTTTATGTTACCAAATGGAGCGGTAACCAGTTCTACAGATTCGATATGTCTGGTGCACTGGTCGATAGTTTCAGCATTGCCGGTGTAACCGGTGTTCGTGACCTTGCTTATGACGGTCAGTATTTCTATGGCTCTGCAACAACCAATGCCATCTATCAGATGAATTTTACTGCGCATACGCTGGTTTCAACCATTACAGCTCCTGCTGCAGTTCAGTGCCGTCACATCGCTTATGATCCTATCAGCGATGGTTTCTATTGCGGTAACTGGGCAACCGATATCTGGCTGGTGAGCAAAACCGGTACTATTACCAGTACTATTCTTGCTGCTACACATGCACAGACGAATGTTTATGGCTCAGCCGTTGATACATACACTCCGGGTGGTCCTTACCTCTGGCTGCTCGAACAAGGCGGTGCAAATGCAAATACACTGGCACAAATTGATCTCGCAACAGGCACACCAACCGGTACTACCTTCGATGTAGCTCCGCTTATCACCGGTATCACACTGGGCAGCGATATTGCCGGCGGATTATGCATTGCAAACAATGTTGTTCAGGGCACTTCATCGTTAATCGGCGTTGTTCAGAATCTCTCAATCTGGGGTCTGGAACTTGCTTCAACTACATATCATCCTTATGATTTTGGTATGACTCAGCTTATTCACCCTTTGAGCAGCGACAGCCTTACCAATGCTGATTCTGTAAAAATTAAAATTCATAATTTTGATACGCTGAGAAGATGTTGTGTACCTGTAAGCTATGTTATTGATGGCGGAACTCCGGTTACCGAAACAATCTCCGACTCTGTTGACGGTGGTGCTGATTATATTTACACATTCACTACAACCGCCGACCTTTCAATGCCGGGTCATGTTTATGATTTTATGCTTTATACTGCAATGGCAGGTGATTCAAATTATGTGAATGATACTATTTTTGCTACTGTTAAAAATATTTGGGATGTAGAAGCAACTTCTATTGATATGCCTCCTGTTGTTGGCGTTGGTCCGGTTGCTCCACTTGCAACATTTACAAATAACGGTACACTTGCCACTTCATTTGATGTTACCATGAATATCACCGGTGGTTATACATCAACCAAGCAGGTTGTCAATCTGGCACCGGGCGCTTCACAGCAGGTTACCTTCGATTCATGGACAGCTGCTCTTGGCAACTATACCATCAGCATCGAAGCTGTACTGGCACAGGATTCAGTTCCCGCCAACGACACATTATCACAGCCCATAAGTGTTCAGAACCTTATCAAAGCTTTCTGTTATGTTGCTTACGATCCCATTACCTCCGTTATGGGACCTGCCGTTACGTATCTTCAGGCTCCGGGTACTGTAAACATCCTCGCCGACCAGTCAGCACAAAATTATCTTTATGGCGGCACATGGGGACCTTATAATAAATGGTATGGTGCCGTTGCAACAGACAACACTTTTATTACCATTGATACCCTTACCGGTGCGCGCACTGTTATTGGCAACATGGGAGCAGCTATTCTTGGAATGGCCTATGACTTCACCACCAATAAAATGTATGGTGTAGGTACTGATAATGTAAATGCACAGCTTTATACAGTAAACCTTGCAACCGGTGCTGTTACTCTTGTTGGAACAAGTGCCGCCGGAGTTTTTATCAATCTGGCCTGTGATGCCGCTGGCAATTTGTTTGCCGTGAATGTTACAGATGACAAACTTTACTCCATCGACAAAGCAACCGCTGCCGCTACTGAAATTGGTGCTATTGGTTTTGATGCCAATTTTATTCAGGGTATGGATTTCGATCGCAACAACAACGTTCTGTATATGGCTGCATATAACAATACTACACAGCAGGGCGAAATGAGAATCGTTGATGTAAACGATGGCACCAACACACTTATCGGTCCGTTTTTGAATAAAGCCGAGATTGTTGCTCTTGCTATTCCGTATTCACCTGTTCTTCCTTCACAGAATGTTGGTGTTTTATCTATTACCGCACCTACAAGCAGCTGTAGCCTTGGAAGCGAAACTGTTGAAGCCGTTGTTATGAATTTCGGCGCTGATACAGCAAATAACTTTGATGTTGCTTACGAACTTGACGGTGGCACTGCAGTTACATTTACTGTTACTACTGCTATTGCTCCGGGCGCAACTCAGACAATTACTTTTGCAACACCGGGCGATTTCTCTGCATTGGGTAACCATAACATTGTTGCTTATACAAGCCTTACCGGCGATACCATTGCTATAGATGATACTGCTACATTAACCGTTTCTAATATTACCCCGAAATCAATTCCTTATTCAGTTGGTTTTGAACCCGGCGAAGACCTTACCGGTGCCAATATTTTTGACGTGAACAATGATGGTTATACATGGGGTCTTGCTACAACAGGTGGTAACACCGGCCCGTATTGCCTGCAGTATTCATACAACTCAGCAGCCGCTGCAAACGATTGGTTCATTTCTTCCTGCATCGATTTTGAAGCCGGAAAAACCTATAAGCTTTCATTCTTCTACAAAGCACAATCAGCTAGTTTCCCCGAAAGTGTTGAAGTGAAATTCGGAACTACTCAGGATCCTGCTGCAATGTCAACAGCTATTGTTAGTGTTCCCAGTATTACTGCGATAACATACACCGAGTCGGTTTCTACATTCACAGTTCCTTCTGATGGTGTTTATTATGTTGGTTTCCATTGCACCAGCGCCGCTGACGAGTGGATACTTTCCGTAGACGATATCAACCTTACTGTTGACTTGTCGGATATCAGCGAAAATGCTGCTCCTGCAATCAATATCTTCCCGAATCCTGCTAAGGATATTCTGAATGTAACCGCTGGCGAAAATATCCGCAGAATAACTGTTACCAATGCTCTTGGTGCTGTTGTTTTTGATGGTGCTATGGATTCCAGAAATTACATCCTCAATACTTCTGAATTTAATTCCGGTTTATATTTTATAAAATGTGAAACCGAAAACGGAAGAATGATTTCCAAATTCATGGTTAACTAAAATCGTGAATCTGAATAAAAAAAGGTCGGGCTTTCCCGGCCTTTTTTTTATATTAAAATAGCTGACTGTATTTATAAAAAACAGTACTTTTACAGCCTAAAACCTAAAACCTATTACTGTATGAGAAAAATTACTCTTTTTATTATTGCTGCATTATTTGCAGTTGCTGCTAATGCTCAGAACATCGTTGCTGACTCAAGTTTTGAAGTGGGCTCACCCAGCACTGCATGGCACGAATATTCAACAAATTTCGGTACACCTCTTTGCGATGCGAATTGCGGTAACTGTGGCGGTCCCTGTGCTCCTCACAGCGGCTCTTGGTATGCTTGGTTCGGTGGCGTTGCCGCTGTTGAAGAAGGCGAATTATCACAGCTGGTTACCATTCCTTCCGGTACAGTTGCTAATTTAAGTTTCTATCTCATGATTCCCATCGGAGCTACTGCTGCTCTTGATACTTTTGAAGTATGGTATGGTACTCACAAGCTTTTTCAGGCAACCAATGCTGATACTACCTTATATGGTACCTATACTAAAATTGATGTGTCCATGACCCCGTACCTGGGAACAAGTGATTCATTGGTATTCTATGCCAGTTTCACCAGCGGCGAATCAACCAATGTTTTAATTGATGACATCAGCTTACACACTGCATCAGGTTCAGGCCTTGTTGAAAATCATTTGCTCGAAGGCATTGAAGTTTATCCGAATCCTGCTACTGAACATGTTTACGTAAACGTGAATTCACCAAAAACAGTGGATATCAACATCTCAATGTATGATATGAATGGAAAACTGGTTATCACAGAATCATATCCGGGCGTTGACTCTAAAAAAATTGATGTGAATACAAGCAACCTTAGCCAAGGAACATATTATCTCGTTGTGAATAATGGCAGCGAAAACCTTAGTCATAAGATTGTTGTTGAATAATTAACTTACTGCAAACTCCTGCAATCTGTTGCCGGAGAAAAAGCAAAAAAGCCGCCATCACTGGATGACGGCTTTTTTTGTTACTTTTGCGGCTGATTCAATTTACCTGAATAACCTTCTTACGATATCATGATTTCTGTAAACCAACTTTCCGTGCACTTTACGGGCGAATTCATTTTCGATAATATCTCTTTTATTATTAATGACCGTGACCGGATTGGGCTTGTCGGGAAAAATGGTGTGGGAAAAACCACACTGCTCAATATTATTGCCGGAAAACTCGAACCCGAAAAAGGCAGCATCGCGTTTCCGTCAGGGAGTACGGTTGGTTATCTGCCTCAGGAAATCATTACCAACAGCAAGCGCTCTGTGTACCGCGAAGCCATGACTGCTTTTGATGAAGTGCTGAAGCTTAAGAAAAAGATTAACGAATACTCCGAACAAATAACCAGCCGGGAAGATTATCACTCGGAAAGTTATCTTAATATTATTGATAAACTAAACCGTGCTAACGAGCGGATAAACCTGCTTGGAGGCAATACAATTGAAGCCGAAACCGAAAAAGTACTGCTTGGTCTTGGGTTTGAGAAGGAGGATTTTGACAGGTCTATGTCGGAATTCAGCGGTGGATGGCAGATGCGTGTAGAACTTGCAAAAATTTTATTGAGCCGTCCTGATTTGATGATGCTCGATGAGCCTACAAACCATCTTGATATTGAATCTATTCAGTGGCTGGAGGGTTTTCTGGAAACATACAGCGGCGCAGCTATTATTGTATCTCACGACCGGGCTTTCCTGGATAATGTTACCAACCGTACCGTTGAAATTTCTTTCGGCAAAATATACGATTACAAAGCTTGTTATTCAGATTATGTGTTGCTGCGCGAAGAACGTATGGAGCAGCAAATGGCTTCTTACAACAACCAGCAAAAACAGATAGAGCAGATAGAGCGATTTGTAAACCGATTTCGCTATAAGGCAACCAAAGCCCGTCAGGTTCAGTCACGGCTGAAAATGCTCGATAAAATTGATAAGATAGAAATCGACGATTTTGATACTTCTTCCATAAAGTTCAGATTCCCGCCGGCACCACATTCCGGGAAGATTGTGCTCGAAGTGCAGGATATTTGTAAAAGTTATGGTGAACGACTTGTGCTGAAAGATTTGGCTTACACTGTTACCAGGGGCGAACGCATTGCTTTTGTGGGACGAAACGGCGAAGGCAAAACCACTATGGCCAAAGTAATTATCAATGAGCTCGAATATACCGGAAAAATTAAACTTGGTCAGAATGTTACTATCGGTTACTATGCGCAGAATCAGGCCGATTTGCTCGATGGTGACCTCACGGTGTTTGAAACCCTCGATCATGTTGCTACCGGTGAAATGCGTACCAAAACACGCGGTCTGCTCGGGAGTTTCCTTTTTGGCGGCGATACCATCGATAAAAAAGTTAAGGTGCTTTCGGGTGGCGAAAAGTCAAGACTGGCGCTTGCTAAAATGTTGCTGTTTCCGGTCAATTTGCTGGTGCTTGATGAACCCACAAATCATCTCGACATGCAGTCGAAAGATATTTTGAAAAGTGCCCTGCTTAAATTTGACGGTACATTGCTTATTGTGAGTCACGACCGTGATTTTCTGCAAGGGCTAACCAATAAGGTTTTTGAATTTAGGAATCAAACCATACGACAGTTTCCGGGTGATATTTATGATTTTTTGGATGCGCGACGCATCGATTCCCTTAAACAACTTGAGCAGGTTGCAAAAGCACAAAAGCTGGCAAACAGCGAAGCGCGCCCTTCCGATAGTCGCAATCAGTATGAAAAGAAGCGTGAGTCGGACAAAGAATTGCGTAAAATAAAGAATAGAATCTCGAAAATTGAAGAAACCGTTGAGAAGCTGGAGCAGCAGGTGAAAAGTATTGATGAAGCTTTAGTTGATCCTGCAAAGTACAAAGAGATTATCAACGACCCGGAGTTTTACGGTAACTATCAGAAACTTAAAAAGCAACTCGAAGAGGAGCTGCGTGATTGGGAAAATCTGAATCTTGAACTGGAGCGTTTTCAGTCGTCCTAAAATGTGAAAAAGTAGATTGTAGAAATACTGAACGACCAGAAAATAATGGATGCCGACAGGTACAGCAAAATGTTTTTATTTCTCGAATAGTATTTATTTGCCAAAAAGGCGCCAATAGGTATTGAAAGCAGTATTGGTGTGAGTATAACAATTCCGGCCATTCCGTATTTGCTTCTGATTTTTACGATGAGTTTATTTT
Organism: Bacteroidota bacterium; assembly: GCA_037133915.1. Taxonomy (NCBI): domain Bacteria; kingdom Pseudomonadati; phylum Bacteroidota; species Bacteroidota bacterium. Next base: position 58,660 of record JBAXND010000007.1, on the reverse strand, counting down.
TCCATGTAAAAATTTTCTTTCTTTTATTAGTATGCTTTTGCTGATTTTCATGAGTCGCTTCCGGCACAATAAATAGTGCTTTCACTTTAGGACGAATGATGCGGTATAGCCTGATAATTCCACCACTCAAATGATAAAAAAAGAAAATGCCTGCAATACCTCCGGCAGTAGTAGCGCCAATAGTTTGAAAATAATTTAAGCCTGATTCAATCGACAGAGGCGGGGCAAAAATGAATTTTATTCCGCTCATCAGTACTACCTGAACCAATTTATAAGCGAGATTCGATTTTAGAAGTATGAGCAGCATAGAAGTAAAACAGCGATTCAGCCGAAAAATTGCTTAAAAATGATGCAATTTATCAGCCAGCCAAATATTCATTCAGCGCACGTATTTTGAATAAGTACAATGGAAACTGCAATGCAATTACAGTTTTACACCGAAAGCCAGATCGCCGGCATCGCCCAAACCGGGTACGATATAGGCCTGAGCCGTGAGTTCATCATCAACAGCACCTGCCCAGAGGGTAACGTCTGCTGCCGGTAAGTGCTTTTTAAGGTATTCAACACCCTGAACACTGGCAATAATTGTGACTATGTGGGTATGAAGCGGTTTGCCTTTTGAAAGAAGTTCCTTATAGGTCAGCACCAGTGATGAACCGGTGGCAAGCATCGGGTCACACAATATCAGTGTGCGATTTGTAAGATCAGGACTGGAAACATACTCTACTTTGACGTCAAACTGTCCGTCGGGATAATGCAGCCTGTAGGCTGAAATAAATGCATTATCTGACCTGTCAAAAACATTGAGCAGCCCCTGATGAAGCGGCAAGCCTGCACGAAGTATGGTTGCAAGCACCGGATAGTTTTTTATAACAGGCATTTCTGCTACGCCCAAAGGTGTGATGATTTCCTTTTTTTCGTATTCAAGAAGTTTGCTGATTTCATAGCCGAAAACTTCACCTATGCGTTCACAATTTCTTCTGAACCGAAGAGGGTCTTTCTGAACATCCACATCTCTTATTTCAGAGATATACTGGTTCAAGACCGAAGTTTTTTCACCAAGCACATTGACCATGTCATTCGATTTTATGTTCTGCTAAATTAATTTTTTTTCAGCATACGACGCCATTTTATTACATATTTTGCAATTTTTGGGAGCCGGTCAATTATAACGCGATGATAATACGTTTCTTCAGAGCCGAAGCTCTTATAAAACCGCGCGAGATTTTTATTATCCGAACCTTCAAAATCCAAAAGCATCTGCCTGTCAGCATAAGCAGCGATTTGATTATTTAAAAGCTGTGGTATGGCTGCGTTCTCTTTTGCTTCTGCGCCTGCACCGCTGAACAGAAAAATGATTCGTTGACCGGTTTGAATAAAAAAAGCGCCGGCAATCAAAGTGTTTTTATCATCACAAACACCCGTAATAAATCCTGCACCACGCTTGATGCTTTCCTTCATTAAGTGAGTGAGTACGGCGTAGTCCTGTTCACTGAATTTGTTGAGCTCGGCACCTTTGTTATGCTTAAAAAGGGTTACAAGCGCTTCTGGAATTACAGCATCGGTTAGGTCGTTTCCGGAAGTTACGGCTTTGCGTAAGTTGCGTTTCAGGTTATCCGAATATCCCGATTTTATTTTTTCGAAGGGTGTGTTTAATTGAAGCTCAGTATTCGTTCGCCTTGTATATGAAAGTGTAAGTTCACTCACAGCATTCGTGCTGTTCAGGTTTATTTCGGCATATTTGAAGGATTCCGGAATAGCATTGAGAAACGCAGCTGTTTTCGCCGAACCAACCGTAGCGGTTGAAAAAATGCCGAGTTGTTGAATGAAGTAAGGCGGATAAATATATTTTATACCTCCTTTTTTGCGCCAGGGCAGCGGCATTACTGCTGAATAATCATCTTCCACAAGTGCGTCCCACTGTTCGCAGGCAATATCAAGATACCACGACAACGCATAGGCCGGGCTCATTGCGGCGTTTTCAATGCAGCAATCCCATTTACGTTTGTCGAGGGCACTATGTTCGATGTAACGAATCAAAAGTTTATGGTTGTTTTATTTTTTTACGAAAGACTGTTTGCCATTTCGGTCATTTCACGATACACATTTCTCCAGCCGGCCCATTTTGCTGAGGTTCCAAGAGATTCATTATGAAAGATGGTGATAAAAGTTCCGCCTACGGCAGCAACTTGTTTCATGATTTTTTCGATTACGGGCAGCGCTTCGGCGGCAGAAATATTCAGGTAATCTTTCATGCTGCCTTCCATAATGGCAAAGGGATGTATCCTCAGTTTTGTTTCCCTTTCTTCCACCAGGTCATAGAAGAAAAACGATGAGCATAGTCCTGCTCTGAAACCTATGTCTGATGCAAATCCCATGGAATAATCATCGATGATGCCGGCAGCGATGAAGTTCCTGTAGGTGTCCGGGAATTTCAACTTAATAAAATGCTGTCGCGCTTGTGTAATGGGTTCTCCGATGACACCTTCAATCCGTATAATTTCTTGTTTAATAAGCTCCGGCTTTTCTGTGGATTGCCATGACGGATGAATGCCGATTTCGGCAAGGCTGTTTATTTTTCGAAGCAGGGAAGCGTATGGCTCTGTTTCAGGCGCAATGCTTTTGTCATATTTTCCCCATGTACCCGCATGTATGAAATAATTGGCACAGAGACCGTATTGCTCCTGCAGTTCAAACATGAATTCATAACTGTCGTAAGGATCTGCTTTATTACCCTGGAGTACATCGTAGCGCTCTTTCAGGTTCCGGAAGTTCCCTTTGAGTAAATCCTTTGCTGCGGCGGCCATACTGCGCGTATTTCCTTTATAAAGGTATGAGTAGGCGATATCAATATCATAGGTAGGTACAAATCTGAATTTACGATGCGGACCGGGAATTTCAGGATAGTTGTTTTTCAGCGTGTCGCGAATAATTGCAGCCCATAAATTTACAACAGGTAGTTGCAGAAAGCCTTGCTGATGGGCAATTCCGGCAGCAGCTTCAAAACGCCCCAGCTTGTCTGCCTTGTAAGGAAGATATTCTTCATAGCGCGTTGCCATATAAAAAGCTGCAGCAAAAGGATCGAACGGCAAGGCCGAGCTTGCATCGTATAAAGGAAATAGTACTGCCGTGTTTTTATAGGTTGAAACTTCAGTATCTAATTCCTGTATTCCCGTTGATTCAAGCAATCCCGATGATTTAAAGAAAACTTCATCGCTTATTTTATGTGTGCCGTATGAAAATTTATGTCCCGTATTTGCGGCAAATTCCTCTTTGTTTGATGTGATGCAGAAATCAATATCAAGCAGGTCTTTGAAAATAAGCCTGAATGTATAGTCGATTCTGTTCGTATGATTGGCGACAAATATCGTGAGCATCAGCAAGCGGATATTATGATATTCAATGGTAAAAATACAGATTATTAGTCATTATTTTTTATTTATCAAACGACTTCTGCAACAACGAATGTGCTTCCTCCGACAAATATCAGGTCATCTTCACCCGAATGTTGCCTGGCGGCTGAAAGTGCCATATTCACCGTCTCATATGCTTTTCCGTTGAGTCCTGCTGCCAAAGCCTGCTTTCTCAGCATCTCAGCATCGCGTCCGCGTGGAATGGAAGGGCGGCAGAAATAGTAGGTCGCGCGGGGTGGAAGTAATTTTAAAATTTTTGTGCTGTCTTTATCTTCGAGCATGCCGAAAACGATATGCAGTTTATTACAGGGCGTGGCAGCAAGTTGTTCGGCAATGTACCGTATGCCGGCTTCGTTGTGTGCCGTATCGCAGACTGTGAGCGGCTTCCGCGAGAGTACCTGCCAGCGGCCTTTAAATCCCGTATTCCGTATTACCTTACGGAAACCATACTGTATGGCCGTTTCGCTGAGACGTAGCCCTGCTTTATTCAATTCGGCTACTGCCGCGAGCACCGTCTGAACATTTTTAAGCTGATAATATCCTCCAAGTGGACAGCTTAATTGAAGTGCTTCGCCGGTTTGCTTTGAGACAACAATCATATCAAGCCCTTTGCCTACAAAGCTTTCACGCTTCAGCGCCTCGTAACAGGTGTCGGCAAAAACCAGTTCACCGGAGGTCGCTTTTGCCTTCGCTAAAAAAACTCTTTTTGTTTCTTTCTGTGTTTCACCAATAATAACCGGCATTCCGGGTTTCATGATGCCTGCTTTTTCTGCTGCTATTTTGGCAAGCGTATCGCCCAGAAACATCATGTGATCGTAACTGATGTTGGTGATAATTCCTAATATCGGGTTCAGTATATTCGTCGAGTCAAGACGCCCGCCCATTCCCGTTTCTATAATGGCAATATCAACATTCTTATTACGGAAATGCTGCATGGCCATGCAGAAGGTTAATTCAAAAAATGAAGGTTTAAAGACTGCGTATTCCTTCTCGTAATTCTTCATGAAGGATACTACTTCGTTTTTGCCAATCATACTCCCGTTCACTTTAATCCGCTCTCTGAAGTCTTTGAGATGTGGTGAGGTGAACAGTCCTGTTTTATAGCCTTTTTCCTGAAGTATTGATGCAAGCAAATGTGAGCAGCTTCCTTTGCCGTTAGTACCTGCTATGTGTATCGATTTGAATTTTTCTTGTGGATTGCCCAGCTGTTCGCACATCCGGTAGGTGGTTTCCAGTCCGGGTTTATACGCACCTGCCCCTATGTGTTGAAACATAGGAAGCTGTTTGAACAGGAAATCAATTATTTCGCTGTAACGGCTCAATTGAGGTTGATGAAATTGTAGGTGATGGTTCCTTTCTGTTCTTCCGGAGCATCGGCCTTAACATCAAAAGTGGCTTTGAGCGCGGCATCTGTCGCAAGTTTCCATAAGGATGTGTTGGTGGTAGTGGTTCCGCGCCCTCCGGCAACTGCCTTGGTCACTTTTCCTTTTTTATCTACCCATATAGAAACAACTACGGTGCCTTCTTCTTTAGAATTATAAACCGGTTTGGGAAGACTTTTTACAGAGCGTCCGTTCAGCGAAAAGGAAACACCTTTTCCCTTGCCGGGTCCATCGCCCGGACCGTCGCCGGGTCCGTTGCCTGTACCGTTACCACCCCCTGTGCCGCCGCCGGTACCGCCGGTACCTTTGCCATTATAATTCGAAGAGTTTTTATTCCCGTCTTTTTTACCCTGATCGCCTGTGCCGCCTTTTTCACCCTGACTGCCACCGTCTTTCTTTCCTTTATAAATGGCGGCCTGATTTATATCTTTATTGTTATTGTCCTTACTTTCGTTAATCGCGCTTGTTGCATCGTTGTCTTGCGTAAGGACATTATTATTACTCGAAGAAGGAGTGAAATCAGGCATGGAGATATTGTCTGTCTGTATATCGCCAAAACCTGTTTCGGAAGTTCCGAGGTTCACTTCGATTCCAAGTCCGCCGCCACCGCCGCCTTCGGGCCAGGGTGGAATAGGAGTGTAGAAAAAGATGAAATAACACAGCAGGAATAGCAACGAATGCACCAGCATTGTTCCCACCACCGCTATGATGTTGTATTTCCGCTGTTCGATGTTAATTTGTTGTGCCATTGGTTGTTTTTGTTGCGAGAATCATTCGTATCTGAAGTTTATTCCCGATTTCAAGCAAATTCACCAATTCCTGTATCGGAAGCGTATTGTCGCAACGCAGGACAACAGTGGCATCCGTTGATTTCTGCAATTCTGCTTTCAAAGAGTTTTCAATCTGGTCAAAGGCAATTGGCTTATTGTTTACGTAATATGCCAGGTCTTTGGTTACACTAATTTGAATTTCTTTTGTCCGTATTGCCTGAGAATGCTTTGAATTTGGAAGCGATAGCTTAATAACACTGGGGTTAAGCAGGGTGGACATAATCAGAAAAAACAACATCAGAAAGAACATGATGTCATTCATTGAAGAAGTACTGACCTCTGCTGTAATATTTTTTTTGCGCCTCAGATTCATTGTAATTTCTTTTAATTATGCCTTGCCGGCGATGAACGTATTCACTTCCGGCATCGTGAATATGTATTATTTCGAAGGCTCCTGCAACAGATCAATAAACTCCATGGCGTTGTATTCCATTTTGTGAACGGCTTTGTCAACCATGATGTTTAACCAATGATAAAACACAAATGCAATAATGCCTACAATAAGCCCGCCTGCACTCGAAACCATTTTGGTATAAAGACCTGCGGATACACTCGAAATACTTACATCGCCCGCCAGTGATATATCATAGAATATCTTGATAACCCCGAGTATGGTTCCGATAAAACCAAACATCGGTGCAATACCGGCAACAACGGCAAGTATAACAAGATTTTTTTCCAGTTTATATACTTCGAATTTACCGACAATCTCAACCGATTCGCCAATCTCTTTCAACGGTCTGCCAAGACGCATCAGTCCTTTTTCTATCATGCGTGCAATGGGTTTCTGTGTATTACGGCAAACTGAAAGTGCCGAATCAACGCGCCCTTCGTGTATCAGGTCACGGATGTTATTCATGAAACTACTCTCGTCTTTTCCTGCTTTGCGGATGGTAATGTAGCGCGAGATAAAAATGTAAATGGCAATGATCGAAAGCAGCAAGATCGGAATCATAATGATACCGCCTTTCGATATAACATCGAGCAACGACATGGCTTCCACTTTTGGCGCTGTTACCTGGGGTTGGTTAATAGCATTGGCTACAGTATCCTGTGCTACGCTTCCCGGCTGTGTAATCTGCAATAATATCCCTAACATAGATTTTTCATTTAGTCGTTAAAATTAGGTATTCCAAAAGTAGTGGGTTTGCGCGCTATTTCTTTTTTTTAACACACCGCTGTTAATATAAACTCTGTGAATGCTCAGTTTATTGTTATTGGTTAAACGTTCTGGTCGGGGAAGTGCCTCAGGTTTTGGCACTCAATACAAACGTGAGAGGTATTATAACCTGCACCCGTACGGTATTTCCGTTCTGTACTCCCGGTATCCATGCGGGCATGAGTTTCAGCACGCGCACGGCTTCTTCGTCGCATCCCGAGCCAATTCCTTTCAGGATTTTTATATTTGACAGGCTTCCGTTTCGCTCAACAACAAAAGAAACGTATACAGATCCCTGAATTTTATTTTTTCTTGCCGCCGCTGGATACATAATGTTCCTTTGCAAAAAACTCATCCGCTCTTTTTCTCCTCCGGGGTATGATGGCGGCTGTTCTGCAAATAAATAAATCTGACCATCGCCGCCGCCGTTACCGTTACCGTTTGAACTTCCGTTTCCTTTACCGGTGGTATCTCCGGGATTATCGTTAAACAGGGTAGTGGTAGTTTGCTTGGTTATTTTACTGCTGTCAACAACAACCGGAATGGTATTGCGCTCATCCTGCGGAATGGACTGGGGCGGCGGACCGGAATTTTCATTGTATTGAACCACCAGACTCGTATCTCCTTTTCCTCCTGCATATCCTCTCATGGAATATATCGTTTCACTCAGGAGCAGATATCGCAGAAAAATGCCGAGAATAATTACTATAAATGTTATACTGCAGACCAGGATGGATATTCCGACAACGCGGTTATAGGCTTTACGAAGCGCATAGGCTCCGTAAGCTTTATTCCGTTTATCAAAAATAATATCATCCATGTTGTTCATGAACAATTACTTTTTTCTGTATAGCAAATGTATAGGATTGTTCTGAAAGTGCTAACGCAATATTCGCGTTTTTGTTTTCAAAAGATAGACGAAGAAGTCACATTTGTCTGTTATCTTTCGTCTTTTATCGTATGTCTAATCTCAGCATTTGGCTCTTCTCAGGTTCACTTTGCCCGTGCGGGGCAGCGAAAGTGCTACCTTTTCAACAATAATATTGCTGGTGTCGAGTCCGTAAGCGCGCACTTCAGTGATGCCTATATTTTTAAGTATGGTATAGACATCCATGATAAACTGGTCGAACCATGGGAAATCAAAGTCGTAATTCTGTATGCGGTCAATGATGATATAGCGGAAATCGCCCATGATACCATGCTTTTTAAGCGATGGATAATTGGAAACAAGGTCAACTTCATGATGAGCAATCATTTCATCAATTACCTGCTTAAAGAATAAATTAATCCTGGGCTGCACTTTAAATCCGAGCCTGAAATCAACTTTTATCAGTGTATCAGGTATAATGTGTGTAATCTTGTATTCCATGGTGCGCGGCTCATCCAGAATGTCTATATGTATCAGCCAGTAAAGGTCGGCACGTTTGGGTTGCTTGTTAATGATGGATGTAATAATCTTTGATTCTACTTCCGTTGTTTTATCGGCACGCGTGAGATACACAAGATTCGTGGCGTATTTCGGAACGGTTTCGTCTATTTTCAAATCCTTCAGGATATCCGCGTAAGGCGCTATTTTGATGAATTCAATAAAACGGTTTTTCAGCATACGGCCTTTGTACCATACATACATTATGAAGAGCAGAATGCCTGCTATTACTACCGTTACCCAACCTCCGTGAATGAACTTGTTCAGATTGGCCAGCAGAAACGAACCTTCTATAATCAGATAGGTGGCAATAAACGGAACCGTGATGTATTTCGGAATCTTATGCTGCAGAAAATATACGGCCAGCAGGCAGGTCGTCATAAGCATTGTAATGGTGATGGAAAGTCCGTAAGCGGCCTCCATATTGCTCGATTTCTGAAAGAAAATAATAACGAGCATGCACGATACCCATAGAAACGAGTTTATCGTCGGTATATAAAGTTGTCCTTTTATTGGTGTCGGATATTTTATTTTAAATTTCGGCCAGAAGTTCAGCAATATAGCCTCATTGATGATGGAGAATGAACCGCTGATAAGTGCCTGACTGGCTATAACAGCCGCTGCTGTTGCCACGCATATCCCCGGTATCAGGAACCATTGAGGCATGATGGCGTAAAATGGATTCACCGCATGAATATCCGGAATGTTATGCGTAAGCAGCCAGGCACCCTGTCCGAAGTAATTCAGGATAAGGGTGGTTTTAACAAAAATCCAGGTTGCCCTGATATTCTTTATACCGCAATGACCAAGGTCGGAATACAGTGCTTCGGCCCCTGTGGTACACAGAAATACGGCTCCCAACAACAAGAAACCGCTTGGGTAGGCCGATAATAATTTATAGGCGTAATAAGGATTCACGGCTTTGAGAATCACCGGGAAATCTACAATATGCGATAAGCCAAGCACCCCCAGCATTGTGAACCATATAAGCATAATCGGACCAAAGGATTTTCCGAGCAGGTCGGTGCCGAATTTTTGTATCAGGAATAAAAAGCAGATGATGCCCAGTGCAATGGGCACGGTAGGAATATTAGACCTGACCATATCCAGACCTTCAACGGCAGAAACTACTGTAATTGCAGGAGTAATGATACCATCGGCAAGAAGCGTGGCGCCGCCTATAATTGCAAAGACAAAGGCCCAGCGTGCCCGTTTTCTGATAAGGGCATACAAGGCAAATATGCCGCCCTCACCTTTATTATCGGCACGAATAGTTACAATGATGTATTTTACCGTTGACTGGAAGGTCAGCGTCCAGAAGATGCACGACAATCCGCCATAAATAAGTGTAGGTGTGATAACAGTGGAGTTCGAAACAATGGCGCGCAGCACATACAGCGGTGACGTTCCCAGGTCGCCATAAACAATACCAAGGGTAATGATGAATCCGGCGAAGCTGAGTTTGGAAAGTGCGTTATGTGTTTTTGCCTGCATTAAAAATGATTATAACGAAAATAGTTATTTGTTATCTTCCTTAATTGAAATTTGAACAGGAAAATCTGAATTACGGACAGCTCGAGTTACCTGAAGCACGCAGGAGATGAAGGATGTAGCCGTTGTTTGTATAACAGAGTCTGAACATGGTATTTTTTTGTCAGGGCGCAAATATAAATGCTTTTTCATGCCGTATTACAAAAGTTCAAAAATTAACTGACCTTATACGGCAAAGGTGAAATAATGTTGTGCCACAACACTATTATATTCAAATTATTTCCCGATAGCAAGCATGGGTGCGGCAAGCTCCGCCTTGTTACGGCGCACAATTTCCAGAATATCGAAGTTCACAGCCTGCTTCACTTCTACATAAACATCCCATTCGGTAGATTGAATAAAGTAAAGCACCATCATTTTAATAGTATTGTTTTCAATTTTATCGAATTTGATATTGGTATCTCCAACCTTTGGATGGGCAGAAATGGCTTTTTCCAGCTCCGCTATCATGGTTTTGATGGTATCGCGGGGAGTTGAAGGCGCAAAATACAGCGGCTCCATAACTCTTTGCATGCTTCGCTGGGTAATATTGTCGAGTTCGGAGTCAATCATTTTTTTGTTGGGGATAGACATATAGGTTTTATCGAGTGTGCGCAGGCGTGTACTTCTGAATCCTATTTTTTCTACCGTACCCGTGAAGTTGCCAACCTTAACCAAATCGCCCACCATAAAGGGTTTATCAAGAAATATGGCGAAAGACCCGAACAGGTTCTCCAGTGTTTCTTTGGCGGCCAGCGCAACCGCCAGTCCTCCGATACCCAGACCGGCAATTAAAGAGCCGATATTAATCATAAACACCGAGCCAAGAATCACAAAAATACCCAGAATCACCACCAGAATTTTCAATATATCCACGGCAAACGGAATGAGCTGGTCGTTGAGTTTATTATCCTCTTTTTCTGCCTTTTTCATGAATATCATTCCTGAAAAATCAACCACCCTGAGACACAACCAGATAATAGATGAAATCAGCGTTATCTCATAAATACTGATGAGCACCATACGCAATCCAAATTCGCTGCGCGGCAACAGATGCCAGTTTTGAGGAAATTCAATGCGGTCACAGGCCAGATACACAAAAATCAATATAATAAACAGCCGCATCGGCTTTTTAATAAGGTGAAAGAATTTCTGTACGCCAATTTCAGCCGCCTGTTTCCTGAAAAATCGGTACAATAACCGGCTGATAAGCTTGCTCAGCAAATGAGTGAACGAAGCACCCAGAATAAGGATTCCGACAAACCATAAATAGGTCTCAACGGTATTTCCCAAATAAGTACGCTCAAGTATCTCAATGATGTTATCCATTTTCAATTATTTTTTCTACAATTCTATTTATTTTCAAATTGCTCCGCCATAGGCGGACAGGCTTGTTGAATTGTTACCTATTACCTATTACTTATTACTTATTACCTATTACCTGAATATACCGCTCCTCCGCAACTGTCTGCTCTGGCGCCGGTAACCGAGCTCAGGCCGTTATTTTCATTGCGCCATCGCAGCACTCCCAGAAATGCAAAGATAAGTGCTTCCTTAAATTCAACAGTGAGAGCATCGGGTACGATAATTTGTGCATTGCTATGAAACCGTATTCGTTCTACCAGAAAATTATTGTATGCTCCGCCTCCCGTTAACAGCAGCTTTCCGTTGCTATTCCCGGTCACGGCTGCACCTATTTGGGTTGCAATATGCTCAACAACGGTCGCCATATTATCTTCAAGCCTGCGCTTTGATTCGTGCAGCATGGGCAAAAACTCAGCACAAAGCCATTCCCGTCCAAGTGATTTTGGTGGTGATATTTTATAATAGTTCAGCCCATTCAATGCATTCAGCAGCTTTTCGTCGATGCGGCCCTGCCTTGCAATGTTGCCGTCGTTGTCATATGCTTTACCCGATGACTGGGCAAGTTCATTCAATACTATGTTTGCCGGGCACACATCATAAGCCAGCCGTTTGCCTGATTTTTCATATGATATATTTGCAAAACCGCCTATATTCAGGCAATAATCAAAATCTGAGAACAGAAGTCGGTCGCCCATTGGAACCAGAGGTGCGCCCTGTCCGCCCAATGCAACATCCATGCTTCTGAAATCATTGATAACCGGCAAGCCGCACTTTGCAGCAATGGCAGCTCCGTCGCCAATTTGAGTGGTAAACCCATTTCCGGGCTGATGAAAAATCGTATGCCCGTGAGAGGCAATAAACAATGGTTTGAGCCGGTGTGTTTCAATGAATGATGCCACCATTGAGCCATACAGCCTTCCAAGTTCGTTGTGAGTCTTTGCCAGATCCAATGCACTGCCGGTTTCCAGCTGTCGTAATTTTTCCGGCCATCCCAAAGGGTAAGGGCAGGTCACGGCTTCTATAATTGCGTAATGCCATCTGTTTTCGTTGCAGCGGAATTCACAGTACGCCAAATCAACTCCATCAAGCGATGTGCCCGACATGATTCCTATAACGTGGTAAAGCTGTTCCATGGAATATTATTATAATGCCGGAACGGCCTTTTCGAGCCGTATTCCGCGCGAGCCTTTTACCAATACCGAATAGCCGCTTATAGGGTGTGTCTGTAACCAGACAAAGGTATCATCAGAATTTGCAAAACAATGCCATTCTTTATGCTCACATACAGCACTGAATACCGGTCCGGTGAGCAATACAAGGTCAACATTCATGTTGGCAACGATGTTTAAAATGCCGCGGTGTTCTGCTTCTCTGGTTTCGCCCAGTTCCAGCATATCTCCGAGCAGTAATGCCTTCCGGATTCCGTCCATGGCATTAAAGTTTTCCAGTGCCGCTTCCATACTTGTAGGATTGGCATTGTAGGCGTCGAGAATCACAAAATTGGTAGCCGTTTTCAGCAATTGCGAACGGCTGTTTGAAGGTGCATATTCTTCTAATGCCGACACTATTTCCGTTTCCGGCACACCGAAAAAGCATCCCACAGCGATGGCCGACATGATGTTCTCAAAATTGTATTTTCCGGTCATCCGGGTGTTAATTTCATATTCATCCCACTGTATTTTGAGAACAGGGTTTGAATCAATAATTGAACCCCGGTAGGCAGCATCTTCGCCTGTTCCGTAAGTAATACGTTCACAGTTTTCCGATAACCCAATCAATAGCTCATTCTGCTCGTTCACGAACAAAATACCGTCGTGATTTCTTACATATATATATAGGGCTTCTTTCGTCCGGATAATATTTTCGAAGCTGCCGAAGCCTTCAAGGTGTGCTTTACCAATATTTGTGATAATCCCGAAATTAGGATCTGCCAGTGTGCATAGTTCCGCAATCTCGCCGGGGTGGTTGGCGCCCATTTCTATAATTGCAATTTCAGTGTCAGGGTGTATACGCAGCAGGCTTAACGGAACACCGATATGGTTATTGAGATTCCCAACGGTAGCGCTTACCTTGAATTTACGCTCAAGAACAGCTTTCACAAGTTCTTTGGTGGTAGTTTTTCCGTTGGTGCCCGTAATGCCAAGTACGGGTATATTCAACTGCATTCGGTGATGAAGGGCGAGTTGCTGCAGTGTCAGCAGGGCATTAGGGGTATGGATAAATCCTTCGCCGGTGAGTGTCGCGTCTTCGGTAATTACAAAGGCAGCGCCTTGTTCAAGGGCTTTGGTTGCAAATGTGTTGCCGTCGAACGTATCGCCGCGAAGGCAGAAGAACAGGCATCCCTTTTCGATACTGCGGGTATCGGTGCATACTGTGGGATGGCTAAGGTAAACGTGATACAGGTTTTCAATCGTCATATTAAGGGAACTTAAAAGAAAACCCCATCTATTGCTAAATGGGGTTTAAATATGTTGTATTCAGATTTTAGTAATTGCCGACAGGACTACCTACCCTGGTCATGGCACATCTAAAGCCTATAAAATCAGTTTTTTGGTTTTCGTCAAGATACCTGCGGGTACCTGGGCTGAGCCAGTATGCGCGGTCTCTCCAGCTGCCACCTTTGTAAACTCTGGCTTTATCATTAATCATAGAATGATTGCCATAGTCATAAACAGGATTGGTAGCTTCATTTTCGTCAACAGTTGTCCAGTCACCGGCGGTGTTAATGGTTGTTGTATAATCGCCGTCGATATAGTTTCTGTTGTCCGATTGTCTGTAGTTGCGTCTGTTTGCCGATTCTTCAACGGTAACATCGCGCATTTTAATACGGCCAAGGCTGTCTTTATCTTCCAGCAGTCCGTCAACATCGCGAACCTGAGTCTGGAATTGATTACCCCTGAATGGTCTGAACTCGGAAAAATCTTCAAGACTTAATGGTCTGTAAACATCCATTACCCATTCGGCAGCGTTGCCGCCCATGCCATAGAGTCCATAATCATTGGGCCAGTATGCGTAAACGGGAGCTGTAATATCGGCAGCATCGTTGAGGTTGCCTGCAACACCCATATAGTCTCCGCGGCCTCTTACAAAGTTACCTGTAAATTCGCCAAGGTTGTTAGAACGGTCGTTCCGGAGAATATGTCCGTTCCACGGATAAATTCTTCTCTCAAGAATACGTTCGTAAATGGTATTACCAATCAGACCAAGTGCTGCAAATTCCCATTCGGCTTCAGTCGGGAGGCGATAGCGCGGCAAAAGAATTCCATCTTCCATCCGTACTTTACGCGTTCCGGTACCATTGGGGTTAATATCATAAAGGTCGTTTTTCACAACACCTTCATATTGTCCTGCTAAATAAGCATCTGTGTTGAAGTTTTCTTCGTTCTGCTGGTTCGGGTCCATTTTCAGGATGCCTTCCCTGACAAGAATATATTCATTTACGCGGTCGGTACGCCAAGCGCAATAGTCAGTGGCCTGAACCCAGCTAACACCAACAACTGGATATTCGCGGTATGACGGGTGACGCAGGTAATACTCAACCATCGGCTCGTTATAAGCCAGACGCTCGCGCCATACCAGTGTATCGGGAACACTTTTATTATATACTTCAGGATAGTCAACGCCGAAAACCCTCTTTAACCAATACAGGTATTCGCAATAGTCAAGGTTGCGAACTTCGGTCTGGTCAAGATAGAATGAGGAAACGGTTACCCTTCTGGGGATGTTGTCCCATTCGTACATCACATCCTGTTCTGTGCGACCCATCACAAACGTTCCGCCTTCAACCAGTACAAGACCGGGTCCGGTTTCCTGCTCTTCGTAAGGTACAACTTCAAAACCACCGTTCTTAGGATTGTTATACTCCCAGCCGGTAGTGCTTGATGCTTCTTTTTTGCAGGAGGAGAAGATCATGACAGCACCCGCGAACAGTGCCAGATTTCTTATTATTCCGCTATATTTCATAGTTGTATTATGATTTCCTGGTTCAATAATTAATAACTAAAAGGACGGGCAGTTTATTGCACGGGCCTTCTTTCTTTCGGGTTTGCAGTTAAACTGAAGTGCAAACGAAACTTCGTGTGCGCCCCCGGTAGCATTTGTCAGTTTCGACACGGTGAGGTCATAACTGTAACCGAGTTTGAACATACTTGCCTGAATACCTGCCATAAAAATGAATGCATCAGCATTTTTGAAATTCTGACGGAACCAGATTCCACCTACAAACGGGAAACGGTTGAAATACACGCCATAATTTATTTGCTGGAAATTTTGCTGTTGCATGAATAAAATATTCGGAGAAATGGTAGGACTGTCGTAATTATGTCTGCGACGAATCTTTTTAACAAGGTTGATAACACCGCCTGCATGAACGGTGAATTTTCTCGGTATGCGGCTCAGGCTGATAAAGCCTTCGTCGGGCTTGGTAAGATGGTGAACGGCAAAACCTGCAAAAAAGTTTTCGCCATAACCAAGCACACCGGCGCTAAAATCGACGTTGCGTTTTACAAGCGTTCCGGGTTGAACTTCATTGGTATTATAAACGAATCCCTGTCTGTTGTTAATCTGATCGGGGAACGTCAGCTTTTCCCAGTCTAAATGTTTTTGGAAATATGTCGCTTCAAGGGCTGCTTTCATGGAGAATGAGCGGCTTATCTCGAGACGGTAGGAGTACATGGCTGAAAAAGTGGTGGTGTTCAATACGCCTTCTCCGGCACGGTCTGTATTCAGTAAAAAGCCGATACCGCCGGATATTTTCTCAATGTGCTGGTCATAAGAAGCATTATAGGTTACGTACGTACCCGATATCTTCGGCCATTGATCTCTGAAATTCATGATGAGGCGTGGACACATTGACGTGCCTGCAAAAGCCGGGTTCAGATACAACGGATTCGCATAGTATTGCGAAAAATGCGGATCCTGAGCAAACGTCAGCTTCCCTGCAAGCAGGAGTAAGATTAGTGGTAACGCCCGTATGTATGATTTTCTCATAAAGATGTTTTTTTATAACGCCAAAATATTATTTTAATTGGCTGATGGCATCTTTTTTTCTGTAAAATATCAGCTTCCCTAAAACAATATGCTATTCAAATTTCCGTTACTTGCTTACTTCTGTTTAGCAAAGATAATATTATTATATTTTCTATGCGCTACAAAAATAAGATTTTTTTCAGTTTATACTTTAAAAACGTCCGAATGTTACAAAATATTACTAATTATTTAATTATTACCGTTTCTTTTGGCTGCTGTTTTATACTTTTGCCATAAATACCTTGTAATGCAAATCCTTGATTAATGAAGTTACGACCTTTCATAATAGTTTTTGCCTGCTTGCTGTTTTCAGGCATTATTGCTTCCGGGCAAGATGCCAAGATGCAGACGATTGTTTGGAAATCGCCACGAACAATCACCATCTCGGAAATTTCTGCCGCAAGCTTTCTGAATTTTGAAGGAGCTGTGTATGCCGATGACTCCGGTCTTCCGTGGTTTTTTCAGGAACTGCCGGGGCAGTCAGGCGGCTTTTTGCCTGAAGCAGCTATTTCAGATGCTGTTTTTAAACCTTTAAGTGCCGAAGAATTGTCGGTGATGAATAAAACGGCTTCAATTCAATCAACGATTGCTGTTTCAACAGAAGTTGTATATGAAAAGAAAAAGGCGCATACGGTGGTAAAATTCATTCCATTACGCCTGAATCCGGCAAACGGCACGCTTGAGAAACTCGTATCATTCCGTTTGCAGATTGGACCGTCAAAAACACCCGCTCCGTTTACACAAAAAAAATCACGTGTTTACGCATCCGCTTCTGTACTTAAAAATGGCAGCTGGTTTAAGTTTAAAGTGTCGGCCAACGGCATCTATAAAATTACATACAATGACCTCCAAAAAATGGGTATGGATGTGTCGGGAATTGATCCGCGGAACATTCGGATATACGGTAATGGCGGTCAGATGCTTCCTGAAAGCAATGCCGCCCCCCGCTTTGATGACCTGGCTGAAAATGCTATCTATGTGGCAGGTGAAGGCGACGGAAATTTCGGCCCGAACGATTATATATTATTTTATGCAAAAGGAACCGCAACCTGGAATTACAGTGGCACAGGCAATGAGTTCAGGCACCAGATTAATAAATATTCACAAAAAGCAGTGTATTTTATTACACCGAGCCTTGGTGCCGGAAAGCGAATCACTACGATTCCTTCTTTATCGCAATCCCCTAATTATTATGTCCATACATTCAATGATTTTGACTTTCACGAAAAGGATTCGCTCAATCTGATAAAATCGGGACGGGAATGGTATGGAGAAGCATTTGATGTGAAAACATCCTATTCGTTCAACTATGGTTTTTCCAATTTGGCCGCAGGCTCCAGAATGCTGATTCGTTCAAATGTAGCCGGACGTGGTGTGGGTATTTCAACTAATTTTAAATTGTATGCCAACGGGAGTCTGGCATTAACGCAGCTCATTCCGGCTGCCTCTCCCGATTATACATCTGCCTACGCGCTTGTTGCCGACGATACGATTTCTGTTCCGGCAACGTCTTCACTTAATTTGAGACTCGATTTTTATAAAGGCGGCTCAACCACACCCCTTGGCTGGCTCAATTATTTTGAAATTAATGTACTTCGCAATCTGAGTTTTACTATTGGTCAAATGGATTTCAGAAGTGCTGCTTCCATCGGAAAAGGTGTCAGTGAATTTTCAATTTCCGATGCGCCGTCCAATATTGAAGTCTGGGATGTTTCGGATTTTGTGAATCCTAAAATTATAAATGGTAGCATGGCCGGTAATACGTATTCATTCCGTGTAAATACCGATAGCCTGCACGAATTTGTAGCCCATGATGGCAGCGGATTTAATACGATTGAAGATGGAACGGCTATGGCAAATCAAAATTTGCATGGTCTGGGGCAGTACGATATGGTTATAATAACCTATCCCGCGTTTGAGAGCGAAGCAAACAGGATTGCACAGTTGCACGCTGACCTTGAAAATATGACAGTGGCCGTTATTCCCGTTGATTTGGTTTATAATGAATTTTCTTCGGGGATTCAGGACATAACCGCAATTAAAGATTTGATGAAAATGTTTTACGACCGTGCCGGTTCTAATACGGCATTGTTGCCAAAATATCTGTTGCTTTTTGGCGATGGTTCCTTTGATTATCTTGACCGTATTTCAGGCAATACCAATTTTGTTCCGACATTCGAAAGTTGGAATTCTCTTGAACCAACGGCGTCCTATCTTACGGATGATTATTATGGCTTTTTGGATGACACCGAATCGGGTTCCTATGGCGGACGGCTCGATATTGGTATCGGCCGTATGCCGGTGAAGGATTTGGAAGAAGCCCGCAACTGCGTTGATAAATTGTACCGTTATACGGCCCGTCGCGACCTTGCAACGCAGACTCCTGTGTGTTCGGGCTATTCGACCGGCGTTTCAAATCTGGGCGACTGGCGCAATGTGATTTGCTTTGTGGCCGATGATTCGGATAAATCTGGCGAGCATTTCCTTGAAGAATCAGATAAAATTGCTGAAAATATTGATACTGTTTACCCCAATTACAACCTGGATAAAATATATTTTGATGCCTATGTTCAAGAGTCAACTCCGGGCGGGCAACGCTACCCTGATGTTGAAACGGCTATCAATCAGCGTGTGGATAAGGGTGCACTGATTATTAATTATATCGGGCATGGAGGCGAAATCGGCTGGGCGCACGAACAGGTATTGGGTATTGCCGATATTAACAAATGGAGCAATATTTACAATATGCCACTTTTTGTTACTGCAACCTGCGAATTCAGCCGCTTTGACGACCCCGGGCGTTCTGCTGCCGGCGAATATACGTACCTGAATCCGAACGGTGGCGCTATCGCACTTTTCACAACAACACGCCTCGCATTTTCAGGTTCAAATGCAGACCTTAATACCATATTTTTTAGTAATGTCCTTAAAAAAACAAGCGGAAAATATCCTGCCATGGGCGACGTGGTAAGAAAATCAAAGAATGATTATTCATGCGCATCTGTAATCAGCAATTTTGTGCTGCTGGGCGATCCTGCTATGAGACTGGCCTACCCCGAATTCAATGTAATAACGTCAACAATAAACACACATCCGGTTGGTGGAACAGATACCATTAAAGCAATGGCCAAAGTAACGGTAACGGGCTACGTAGAAGATAACGCAGGCAACAAAAAAACTGATTTTAACGGGATTATTTATCCTACGGTGATGGATAAGCGCCTCAAAGTAACTTCAAGAGGAAATGATGCCGGTTCTCCGATAAATTTTTTCATGCAGAAGAATAATATTTACAAGGGTAAATCGAGCGTGGTAAACGGCGATTTTACCTTTAGTTTCATCGTACCGAAAGATATTGCATACAATTTTGGAAAAGGCAGAATCAGTTATTATTCTCAAAATGGTACCACTGATGCCAATGGTAATTTTGAACAGTTTATTATTGGCGGAACAGAAAGTTTTACCAATACTGATAATGGCGGTCCGTCGATACACTTGTATATGAACAACGAACGGTTTGTGTCAGGCGGATTAACCGACCCGAATCCATTACTGTTAGCGATTGTCAGCGATTCGAGCGGCATCAATACGGTGGGCACCGGCATTGGGCATGATGTATCTGCCGTGCTCGACGAAAACACCGATAAAACAGTCGTATTAAACGATTATTACGAGGCCGACCTGAATACATACAAAAGTGGACGGGTCAGATATCCTTTCTCAAAGCTTGCCGTGGGCTCGCATTCATTAAATTTTAAAGCGTGGGATGTGTTCAATAATTCTTCCGAATCAAGCCTCGATTTTGTTGTGGCAGAATCGGCCAGTCTGGCATTGAGCCACGTTTTAAATTATCCGAATCCTTTTACTACCTATACTGAATTTTGGTTTGAACACAATCAGCCCTGTTGCGGTCTGAGTGTGCAGATACAGATATTTACCATCAGCGGAAAGCTGATAAAGACAATCAACGCTGCTGTTCAGACAAACGGTTTCAGAGCCGATCCCATACCCTGGGATGGCACTGACGATTTTGGTGACCCGATTGGCAAAGGTGTGTATATATATAAACTTAGCGTTCGCGGAAACGACGGCACGTATGCAGATAAAATTGAGAAGTTAGTAATCTTGAAGTAGCCAACGCATCCGGTGCTTGAACCCGTTACAATTTTTACTACTTTTGAACTGTCAAATCTACCCTATGAAGTACGGGAAAACCATACTTAATGTATTGCTTATATTAATCCCTGTGGCGCTCTTTTCGCAGACTCAGCCGATTAAGGGCACGCCCGGATCTTCCATAACTCTGAAACGGACTTGGGCCACAACTTCACTCTTTGCTTCGGGCGATTGGTTTAAAATCTCCATTCCTAGAACCGGCATTTATAAAGTTTCATATTCTGACTTGCAAAGCCTGGGCATGGCGCTTCCGGCGAGTTCGGATAAAATTCGACTGTTTGGAAACGGAGGAGCGATGCTTCCCGAGCTGAATGGTAATTATCAGGCAGATTCCCTGAACGAAATTGCCATTTCCGTTTATGACGGGGGCGATGGCAGTTTTAACAGTCCATCCGATTATTTTATTTTTTATGCGGAAGGAACGGAGCTTTGGAAATACGATTCGGTCAAAACCGTATTTACTCATACGCGTCACGATTATTCTGATGTCTCCGATTATTTTATCACTGCGGGCACACAGGCCGGAAAAAGAGTTGCTGCCTGTCCGGCAGTCGGAATTGCTGCAACTGACACCGTCAGCACATTTAATTACTATGATGTGCATGAACTCGATTCCGTGAATCTTCTCAAATCGGGAAGGCTTTGGCTTGGCGAATGTTTTGCCGAGGATACGGTATTAAATTTAAATTTCAGTGTTCCCGGTATTGTTGATACCTCAAAGGTAAAGATAAGGCTGAGTCTGATGGCCCGCTCTATGGTGAACTCATTGTTTACATGCACAGCCTATGACACAACGGTTCAGGCTATGATTGCCGGTGTTGACCCTAATCTGAACTCCGAATACGCCCATAGTGCTGATTTTATTTTTTCTTGCAAACCGGATACCTCCCTGGCTGCAATAAGCCTGTCGTACCAGAAACCGGATGATGCCTCGCTCGGATGGCTCGATTTTGTTGAGATTAATTGCTTGAAAGCACTTAACTTTACCGGGGGGCAACTTGCTTTTCGCAGAGTCAATACCGGGATTGTGCCGGTGTCAGAATTTCGGCTTAACGGATTTCAGTCGGGACTTCGTGTCTGGAATGTTACGAATGCCGCCAATGCAGCAGAAATATCTTATTCACCAATCGGCAATGAAGCCGTTTTTAAAGCATACACCGATTCATTGCAGCAGTTTGTAGCCTTCGATGGAAGTTTGTTTTACTCTCCGATGCTGCTCGGGAAAATCGCCAATCAGAACCTGCATGGAATGCCGCAGGCCGATCTCATTGTAGTAAGCCATCCCGATTTTCTTGCGCAGGCGAATATACTGGCCGAATATCACCGCAATACTGACGGATTAACTGCTGTGGTTGTAACTCCTGAGCAGATATACAATGAATTTTCGTCGGGAATGCAGGATGTTTCCGCAATCCGTGACTTTGTTCGCATGTTCTACGACCGCGCCGACGGCGATTCCGTTTCAGCGCCCAAATATCTTTTATTGTTTGGCGATGGCTCTTATGATATGAAAAACCGCTTGCCGGGAAACACCAATTTTATTCCTACTTACCAAACTATCAACTCTACAGTGCCTACGGCTTCTTTTGTTTCAGATGATTATTTTGGATTGCTTGAACCGGGTGAAGGACCTAATGTAACCGGCGATGTTGATATCGGAATCGGCCGTTTGCCTACCGAATCTTTGAGTGAAGCAAAAATGCTTGTTGATAAAATATTATCATACGACAGTCAGGTTGATCTTTCGCCCGATGATGCACCGCCTTTTACATTGCCGACGCCGGTTTCCAATTATAGCGACTGGCGAAATACTATTTGTTTTGTAGCTGACGACGAAGATAACAATCTTCACCTTTCGCAGGCCGAAGGACTTATTGGCGCGGCTGATTCCGTTTCTGATGATTTTAATTTTGATAAAATATATCTGGATGCCTTTAAACAGGAGAATACACCGTCGGGAGCCCGTTATCCGGATGTAAATGCTGCCATCCATAACCGTATTGACAAAGGTGCGCTTATTGTGAATTACACCGGTCATGGCAGCGAATCGGGCTGGGCATCCGAAAATGTACTTTCTATTCCCGAGATAGGAGAGTGGAACAATCGCTACAACCTGCCGGCTTTTATAACGGCAACCTGCGAGTTCAGCCGTTTCGACAACCCACTGCGGCGTTCGGCAGGCGAATTCATTTTGCTGAATCCGCATGGAGGCGGGATTGCACTTTTTTCTACTACCCGTGTTGCTTATGCGCATTCCAACGAAGTAATCAACCGCAAAATAATTAAAAGCGCCCTTAACAGCACTGATGGCAATTTCCCGCGAATGGGCGATGCCATTAAGGATGCAAAACGTGCATGCGGCCCCGGTGTTTACATGCAAAATTTTATGCTTTTGGGCGACCCTGCTTTACGATTGGCGTATCCCGATTTAAAAGTCGCAACAACAATGATTGACGGAAATGCAACAGACAGTATTCCGGATTCGCTTTTGTCAGGTCATCAAATTACGGTTCATGGTGCCATCATGGATTATTCGGGGGCAGCAGTAACCAATTTCAATGGCTATGTTTACCCCACGGTATTTGACATCCCGTGCAATTATTTAACCCTTGCCAATGACCCCTGGAGTTCGCACCAGTGGTTCAAAATTCAAAATAAAATTCTTTATAAAGGACGTATCAGTGTTGTAAACGGTGCATTTAGCTTCACTTTTGTTGTGCCCGAAGGAATTTCATTTGGAAGCGGTAATGCACGGATTAGTTATTATGCAAAATCTGCGGGACGCGATGCCCGTGGAGTTTATGAAAAACTTAGTTTTTTCCACGACAGCATCGCAAATGCCGATAATGCAGGTCCCGATATAACGTTGTTTTTGGACAATACGGGATTTAAGTCGGGCGATATTACCGGCGACAGCCCTGTTCTTTTGGCAGGTTTGTATGATACGAATGGTATTGATGCTTACGGCACCGGTCTGGGAAGGGATATCACGGCCGTTCTTGATGAACGATATGAAAGTACGATTGTTTTAAATGATTATTATCGTCCCTCTGCTGATACATGGACCGGCGGAACACTTGCATTCCCATTTTTCAGCCTCTCGTCCGGAAGGCATAAAATAAGGTTGCGCGCATCTGATTTATTGGGTAATACTTCTGAAGCCTTTACGGAATTTATTGTTGCCGATGCGTCTAAACTGGAGCTGGGTAAAATTTATAATTTCCCTAACCCGTTTATTTCATACACCGATTTTTATATAGAACACAATCAAACGCTGGCTCCGCTCGATGTAATTATTACAATATTTGATAGTCAGGGCAGGCCGGTGCGAACTCTTAAAGCCGCTATTGACAACGGCGATAATAAGTTTTTTACCGCACGTTGGGATGGCTCGAATGATTATGGAAGTAACCTTCCGCAAGGTTTATACGTATATAGCGTGAAACTTTTGGATAATCGGGGTGTACACCTCGAAAAATCCGGCAAACTTATTATTTTGAAGTGAGGCACAATATAAATTTACTTTAATCGTTATCTTTGCATTCTGTAAACCTAATTATCTGTTATTCAAAAATGAGAAAAAATATTCTGGCATTCTTCGTAGCGCTGATAGCTGTTGTTCCGGTTTTCGCGCAAGGCTCACAAACTAGCGATATATTAAAAAACAAGGTCAATACTATCACTACTGCCGTCCCATTTCTTATGATTGCCCCCGATGCACGCAGCGGTGCACTTGGTGATGCAGGCGTTTCTTCATCGCCCGACGCGAACTCCATGCATTGGAACCCGTCAAAATATGCTTTTATTGACAAGGATTTTGGTGTGTCAGTTTCATACAGCCCCTGGCTACGCGGTTTGGTGAACGATATTAATCTGGCCTATCTTGGTGTGTATAAAAGAATCAATGAAAGGCAGACACTGGCAGCATCACTGCTGTATTTCTCTCTTGGTAATATCACCTTCACCGATGAGATTGGAAGCACAATAGGCTCATTCAAACCGAACGAATTTGCTGTTGATGCGGCGTATACTTATAAATTCTCCGATAATTTTTCGGGAGGAATAGCGCTCCGTTATATTTATTCAAACCTTACCGGAGGAATTTATGTGGCAGGTGCTGCTTCAAAAGCCGGACAGACCGGTGCTGCCGACGTTTCCGTGTATTATCAGAAACCTTTTAAAATGGGTAAAATGGCATCGAAGTTTGCCTTTGGTGCCAACATTTCTAATATTGGTGCGAAAATATCGTATACCGAAAATCTTGAGCGTGACTTTATTCCTATCAACCTGCGGATTGGTCCGTCGTTTTTGATGAATTTCGATAAATTCAACTCACTTGCCGTGATGGTTGATTTCAACAAACTGTTGGTTCCCTCGCCTCCGGTTTATCAGCTTGACAGTACAGGAAAATATATGTATGATGTTAATGGCAATAAAATAATTGCTCAGGGCAAAGATCCTAATGTGCCTATTGTTACGGGTATGTTGCAGTCGTTTTACGATGCACCGGGTGGCTTCTCTGAAGAACTGAAAGAAATTACCTACTCTGTAGGTCTGGAATATTGGTATGATAAACAATTTTCTGTCAGAGGAGGTTACTTTGCCGAGCATGCTACCAAAGGAAACAGAAAATATTTCACTTTAGGCGCAGGCTTACGCTACAGCGTATTTGGTCTCGACTTCGCATATCTTATTCCTATTGAGCAGCGCAATCCGCTCGAAAACACACTTCGCTTTACGCTCTTGTTCAACTTTGATGCTGTTAAAGGCAACAACAACGGCGATGGCGAAAAGAAGGGGAAAAAATCCAAAGACTAATGCCGATTCGCATCGGGTTCGGGTCTGATACCCACCGGCTTTCCGATAAGCGCGATTTTATTCTTGGTGGAGTGAAAATTCCGCACACTATGGGTTTGCTGGGGCATTCCGATGCCGATGTGCTTATACATGCCATTATTGATGCGCTTTTAGGTGCTGCCGCTTTGGGCGATATAGGCGCGCATTTTCCGGATACCAATCCTGAATATAAAGACATTGACAGTACTGTATTGCTAAGCTATACAGTAAAACTAATCAGTGAAAACGGATATACAATCAATAATGTAGATACCACAGTAACACTGGAAAAGCCGAAACTGGCGGCCTATATTTCTGCCATCAGGCAATCACTTGCAGAGTTGCTGCTGATTCCGTTGGGCAATGTGTCAGTCAAAGCAAAAACTTCTGAAAAGCTCGGCTTTATCGGTCGCGAGGAAGGTGTGACGGCTTACGCCGTGGTGTTGCTGGAAGGTTAACCTTTTCTTGTCTTAGAGGATTTACGTGTAATTACGCCATCATGTTGATTACTTGCCGGAAGCAAGGTATAATGCAGATGAGTACCGTCCTTTTTTGTTTTGCGCACTTTTTCGAAATACCTCGTAAATCCTTGCGATTATGGTATACTTTTTAACTTTGGGAGTTCTGATGCATGAAACGAAGTTATAATATGTTCCTTTCTTTGGCACCACCCAAAGAAAGGAACCGAAAGAAAAGTCTCCGCTGCATAAAAATTTCTGTGAAAGCTACGGTTCATTATCATCACGCAACCCAAGCCGTCCGAAACAGCACAAATGGACTCTATATAATAGAAGTTTTGTGCATTCGGACTTGAGGGTTGCTTACACAGACCCGCCCTTGATAATAAACCTTGTTTCACGTACGAAATTTTTATAATGCGGGTCACGCTATTAAAAAAGTAATCAGCAAAAACTGATTTCCGAAGGAAAATAAAGCGTTTTGGAACTTTTGGGCGCAAAAGTTCAAAGAAAAAAAACACTGTTGGGAAGGCTAGCGTGTTCATGGGCTGTCAACGAAAATTGATCGCAGGCAATGATGTGTAAAGCTATGTAGCTATGGGTGTCCTATTTTGGAACAGAGGAAATGAGTTTCGTAACCATTCACATATGCCTTTTCTTAATCAATAAAAAACAGCTCGTTGAAATTCACAAGATATACCTTTCCCGTTGCACGGGTAAGTGCCGTGTAAAGCCATTGAAGGTATTCGGCATTCAGCATGTCTTCTTTAAAATACCCCTGATCAATAAACACCGTGTTCCATTGTCCGCCCTGAGTTTTATGGCAGGTGAGGGCGTATGAAAATTTTACCTGAAGCGCGTTAAAATAAGGGTTTGTCTTGACCTTTTGTAGACGCTTGAATTTTGATGCAGTGTCTTTGTAATCCTCAAGAACTTCTGCATACAGCCGTCGGTTTTCGGTCCAGGGCAGGGCAGGAGATTCGGATGTTATGGTATCCAGCAGCAGCTTGACTTCAATTTCAGGTTCGTCGGGATAATCAACAAGCCGTGCTGTTACATCGGCAAACTGAAAGCCGTACAAGGTTTCGGTTTTATGGATTCGCATAATCTCCATGATATCACCGTTGGCAATGAAGCCTGCCGCCGATGTTTCCGGCAGCCAGAAATAATTATTCTTCACCACCATGATGAAATCGCCTGCTGCAATATCCGATTCATGAAACAGAACACGCGACCGTATCTCACGATTGAAAAGGTTCGCACGTTTATTGGACCGGCAAATCACCACTGTACCCGATTTGTCATCATTTCCAAATTCAGTATTCAGAAGCTCTTCGAGTTCGGCACCTCCAATCCTGACAATATCCTTGTGTTCGCCAATTCTGAACAAAGGCAAACTGATTTTGTTTTTCTTAATTGCATTACGCAGCAGTGTTGCATTGGCGAGTATTCCCGAATCGGAAGCCTGCCTTACCACATCACTCAATTCAAAAACTCCTGCCGTAAGGTCAAAGGTGCGCTTCATATAGGCATGTTCAAGCGCGGGGCTTTCCTGCTGGCCAACAGGTGGCAATTGTGCCGTGTCACCTACCAGCATCAGGCTGCAGTTCTCGCCACTGAATACGTAATCTATAAGATTCTCAAGTAGGTTATAACTGGCAAATAATTCACCGCCTGATGATTTTGTGTCAGTTGCAATCATAGATGCTTCATCAACAATGAACAGCGCGTTGCGATGCAAATTGAGTTGTCGTGCCATTACTACAGAACCGTCTTTGGCAGTGCTCACCCTGTATATTTTTTTATGTATGGTGAGCGCCTGTTTGCCTGAATATCCGCTGAATACTTTTGCCGCTCTGCCTGTGGGAGCAAGCAGCACCGCTTTTTTCCCGATAAGGTGAATCATATTCACCAGCGCACTCACTATAGTGGTTTTACCGGTGCCGGCATATCCTTTGAGTATGAATACCGGGTTGTGTTTATCTGTTTCCAGGAAGCGTGCGAGGTTGGGTATCAGGGTTTCCTGACCGGGCGTAGGCGTGTAGCTGAACTGTTTTCGTATGAGTGCTTCTGTGCGTTCCATCTATGTGTGCTGAGTGCAAAGTTAAAATTCTGCCACAAATGCACCGGAGTTTATTACGGAATAGCAAGGAACGCTCGCTTTTTTGCATTCGTTTTGCCATTGTCTCGCTTTTTTGTTTGACACAGCGGAGCACAGTATTATGAGGCCTGGCTCATACTGCGCAAGGATTTCATTCATTTTTATATCAATATTGGCTGTGATAAGAAGGTAATCGATTTTTATTTTTTTTGTGTTGGAAGTGCAGCTGTTGAGCAGTGCAATACGCTTGCCGCAGAAATTCAGAAAATTATTTCGGCAGTATATGGGTTCATTATCGGGGAAATTTGTTGTGACTGATTGAAGCGAACGTATTTGTTTTATGCCCCGATGCCAGCGGTTTCCCTGTATGCTGAAATCCTGCTTAGACGGGTCATTGATAAGACCTGTATCGGCTATAAAGTAAGTCGTGTTTCCATGAATAAGATCGGCACCGGCACTTTTAGCGACGCTGTAAACAATCATTGCACGTTGAGTATGGTGAGCATAATTACGCCATGTAAAGGAACACGCCAGACCAATGAATAAAATGAATGTTGCCGCAAGTAGGTTGTTCTTCTTTGACATAAGCCACATGAACAGCAGTACAATGGCGGCATACAGCATTACCATTTCAAAGGTGTTTATTACGAGTCCTCTGGATACCGCGTGCGGAAGGCTTTCCAGGTGGTGAAGCATAGTGTTCATTAACCAAATAAGCCATGACGTAATTTTTCCGAGCCAGGCGGAAAGCCAGGGGAAAAACGAACATCCGACAACGCCCATTCCGCAATATATAATAACTGTTGATAATGGAACAGCAATGAGGTTTGTTGCAAGAAAATAATTCGGAAACTGGTGGAAGTAGAGTAATGCCAGTGGAAACGTGGCGAGCTGCGCGGTAATTGACACCGCAATCAGTGACCAGATTTTTTCAATCAGTTTATATCGTGGTCGCCATAATTTATATATGGGTTCATAGATGGCGACAATACCAATTACGGCGAGGTAGGAGAGCTGAAAGCCTACATCGGTAATGAAATATGGATTTACTATGAGCAGGCACAGAATGGATGCGGCCAGTGTGTTATAAATGTTTGACTGCTGCTGTGTTACCCTGCCAATAATGATAAAACTGAAGGTTGCTGCGGCGCGGAGTATGCAGGGCGAAAGTCCGGTAATCATGGCATAGAACCATATAAATGCCAATAACAGCAAGCCTTTTAGTATTCTCAGGTATTTATTTTTGTCGAGAAAAAAGAGCAACAGATTCATCACCACGAACACAACGCCGACATGCATTCCCGAAACACTCAGAATATGTATGGCACCAGTTCCTGAGTAATCTTTCATCAGCTCAGGGTCGATTTTGTCGGTATAACCAATCAGCAATGCACTGATAACGGCATATTCGCGTCCTGCAAGGTTGTTGTTTTCAAAAATAGAAAGCAGTCTGTCGCGTGCACTGTACGATAATTTATAGATGGGATTCGTGTGCCCACGACTGAGCATGCGCCACTTATTATTACGGATGTAAACCTGATGATACACACCTTTGCGCGCAAGATAGCTTTTGTAGTCGTACTGATAGGGATTTTGCGGCGGGGCAACTTCCTTGAGCGGTGCATCTGCCAAAATGATGTCACCGTATTTCAGCTGTTCAGCCATGCTGTCTTTTGCAACATAAGCGATGGCATTGCACTTGATAACGTGCCATTGAAGTGCTTTTTGCGGACCGTTACTATCGCTTATCGCCAGTAATTCAACCACTGCCTTGCATGATTTTTCCTTTACGGATATCGGCTCTGTTATGCGCATCGCCAAAAAGCGGGATTGCTCGCTGATTTTTTCCGGGAAACCGGCGTTGAATTTAGCGGTGCGCTGCATCGTTATCTCGAATCCGCACAGCAAAAAGAAAATGGTAACTGCAAGGCCGAATATCCAACGCTGTCGATACTGCACCCATTTGTAGGCAAACAATGAAAACAGGCCGCAAAAAAACGCGAGCACAATAAATACCGCAATGTGAATATGAAACGACCTGTCCATGCTTAAAGCGGCACCCACACCGCCGATAAACGGAATGAGCACGCGGAGCAGGGGAAACCTGTTCCAGTGTATCATAGATTCTCTTTTTTGTTGTAAAGATACGTTAATTTAAATTAACGGGCGTTAATATGCATAAGCACGAGAATGTCGGATATTTTCGCTCTTTGTTATTTGAAATAGGGATGGAAGCTGTAATCAGAGTGTCAATACTGCGTTCAATAATAGTTTTAATAAGACTGAAATCAGGGCTTCGGACCGAGGAATTTTATCCGGATATTTTTAAGCACATCATGTTGGTTTTTGGAGCACAGTTTAATCTCAAGTGTTTTTTCTGCTGTATCGTTTATAACCGGAAGCTCGTAATTAAACACGCCGGTTTGCCATTCGCCTGTATTTTTCTCGCAATATGAAATAAAATAGGGGTCGTACCAGTAATAATTTTTTCCGATGGCGGTATCATTAATGCTTACCAGGACTTTGGCATTGTTATCCGCGTCAAATCCATTATCGGCCTTAATTTGTAAAATACTCGCCTTATCAAACTGCGGAAATTCTTTGGATTTAAGTTTGTAAATCAATTTCTCGGTATTGACAGGAGCATCAGCACTGTCGATTCTGATTTCTTTCAACGTCTGAAAAGCGTCGTCGGCAATACTTCTTTTCCACAACCATCCTCTGAACCGTGTGTCTGTCCTTAAAAATACTTTTTTGTATTTTGAATAATCCATTTCATACCAGTGCAGTATGAAAACTTTATACTGGTATGTTTGGATGATGTTTACAGGAATCGTTATCAGGCTGATCAGGGCAATGATTACTTTCATAATTGTTCCTATACCATTGAGAAATATTGCAAACAGAATGAAGAACACCGCGTAAAAGTCGATGTAGGCTCTGAGTCCGAAGCTGGAGCCATAGTACCAGTTGTGCCATGATGCCAGTACATAAGTCAGAATCAGGAAGAATGCCAGCCAGCTCAGAAGCTGATAAAACAGCCGTTTGTATGCCAGCCAGGCGAGACCGAAGAGTGAAATAATCAGTACAGGAGTGTAAACAAACAAGCCTTTCTGGAAACTAAACAGTACGTTGATGATTTCGGGATGTGCGAAGTTAAATCCTTCGCCCTGATAGGAGTATAATATAAAACTTCCCGTTTGTGCGTACCAGGCCAGACACTGAATAAAAACTACGGCAGCAGCTGAAAGAATCCCGATTGCAAGTGCTGCCGGCTTTTTAAATAAACTTCTCATGCCTGCTTTAAATACGGCAGAAGAACCGGCAAGAAAAGGGATG
This sequence comes from Bacteroidota bacterium, assembly GCA_037133915.1. NCBI lineage: Bacteria > Pseudomonadati > Bacteroidota > Bacteroidota bacterium. The sequence goes on along the minus strand of JBAXND010000007.1, from coordinate 27,617 downwards.
AAGAGTATGATGATAAAGTTAATCTGTCGTAAAATTATGATTAATCCGAGCATCATACAGGCTAAAATAATATCGCGTGCGCTGTGGCTTTTAAAAAATGATTTGACAAAATACGAAAAAACCATTATGGCAAACAAAGAGTAAATATGACTGAATGCCGCGTCATAATTGGCGTAATGTGAAACCCCCGTAGCAAATACTAACAACAATTGCATCAGGGCGATTACCCAGATTTTAATATCAAAGAGTTTCAGTGTTTTCTTTAAGAAGAACAAACTAAGGAAGAGATAAAAAAGGGCAGCTACTCTAACGCCTCGCTGAAACGGCATTTGAAAGCCATCGTTAAAATTTCTTTCTAAGGTAGCTGTTTGACGTGCTGCAATAAAAAATGGCAGCTGCAGCAGTGCGGTTCCACAGGTATACTTATTTACCTTGAAGTTTCCGTAGGGCACGTAACCTCCGAAATTATCGACACGTTTGTACAACAACGGATTTTTATCTGTCGTTGCATTCTTACGGATAAAATCATGATGTATAAAAATGGATGGCAGGTAATCATAATATCCAACGCCGTCGGCATTTATGTTGTTTTCCGGTTTTCCGATATAATTATTAATCACCACCATAAAGCTCACGATAATCATGACTTCAATAAGGATGGTTTTAATAAACGACCATGATTTTTTAAGTATCCGACCCGGAATATTTTTCAGAGGTTTCATATTTTTTTATTGCAAACCGGAATGCGAAGCCTGATTCCGGCATGAGTCTTTGCAATATTACAAATATTCGTTGAGATATGTAACGGGTGTAAAAGGATGAGATTTTATGATGTGGAATTATTTGCCCTGCAGGGATTCGTAGGGAACGATATCCACATCTTTGTAATAAAAACGGATGATGTCGCGGTAGGTATATCCAAGTTGCGACATACGCATGGCGCCTTGTTGGCTCAGTCCAACGCCGTGTCCGTAGCCCCGTCCTTTGAAAACAATTTCGCTGCCCTGTTTTGATATAGAAAAGAAGGTAGAGCGCAATCCAAGGTCGGCGCGAATATTTGCCAATGGAATGCTGTCTTCAAAATAGACCATACGCACGGGTTGCTGGAAGTTGAGTGCTTTACGCTTCATTACCGAGTCGTTCACAGGGTAGTTGTATTTGTGCTGAAGATAATCGAGCCACTCGGTTACGGGTTTTCTCTTTTCCCAATAGGCACCGGGCATTGCAAGTGAAAACGTGTCCTGTACCGAGCGCAGGTAGGAGGTAGGTATTTTCCAAAGGTCTTCTGAATTGATGGTTTGTCCTCCGGAGTTGGAATGGAAGGCTGCCGAAATCATGTTTTTGTCTTTGTCAACGATAACGTCACCGGCGGTTTTGTAGGTTGCAGCAAGTATTTCAACGCTTTTACAACGGCCGGAATATAGCTGGCAATGCACGCTGTCGCACAGATTGAAGCCATCTTTGATGTGCTTTTTCATGTTGTTAAGAGCATACGTACGGCATGTTGTTGACTGTACCAAAAAAAACTCTGCGTCTTTGGCTGAGCCCCCGCCTTCGCTCTGAACCACGCCCGATACGTAACCTTCGAGTTCGCAGTGATTGATGATGAGAAATGCGCCGTTTACTACGCTTACGCGGATGTCATCATCATAGGTACGTTCTTTGGCAGTGGTATTGAGTGGTTTGATTTTGATGGCGTTAATCATTCCGTCGCCTGTAATGGCGATGGATGTGAATTTTCCCAATGTTTCGCCATTTCTGATAACGGCAACTTTTTCACTATCAGCTTTCAGTGTAACGGATCCTGTTTTAAGAACATCGGCTATTCGTGTGTCGTTTTCGAATAAGACATATTTACCGATTATAGGTGTAATCGTGAGGGATGTGATGCGGAATCCTGTGTATATCTTTACATCCAGAAAGGTTTCCTGCGCTTTTGAAATGTTGCAAATAATAACAAGCAGTAATGCGGCAATAAACGGGATTCTTTTCATCAGTTCATGCGTATTCGTGGCACACGAAGCGCCGTTAGTAAGAGTGACAAATATAAATAAAATCTGTAGAGTGAATCAAAAATTGATGTCGGTTCTATTCCTGACCCAATTCTTCAGTTTGACCTTCACCTTCAGTTGATTCAGTGGATTCTGGCAATGCCGCTTCATTATACTTAGTTTTTTTGCTTCCTTCGTAAACAGAAAAACATGCGTACCGGCATTCGAGCGGACCGTTGTAAAGGGTCATTTTTTTTGTTGGTTTCAGACCAAGAAATTTAAATGCATCGAGCCCTGATGAAATAATCCATGCATCATAGCCGTTGCATTTTTTCTTCAGAGTGTCGCCCATGCTTTGGTACAGCGCAACCAGATCTTCTTCCTGCATACGTTCGCCATAAGGCGGATTGGTAACAATGATACCGGGTCCTTCAGGGAAGTCGAAATCGGCCATGGCCGTGTGATGCAGTTCAATGTCGCGGTGAAGCCGTGCATTTGAAATATTCTTTATAGCGTTGTCAAGAGCCGGTTGTGAGTTGTCGGAACCGTGTATTTCGCAATCGCTTTCGCAGATTTTCGCATTTTCTTCGTCCACTATTTTTTCCCAGAGCTCTTTGTCGAAGTCGTTCCAGTTCATGAATCCGAAGCTGCTGCGATAATAACCTGCAGGAATTTTCTGGGCTATCATGGCCGCTTCGGTAACCAGCGTACCTGATCCGCACATGGGGTCAAAGAAGTTACACTGTCCGTGCCATCCGGTGAACATTATCAATGCGGCACCCAATGCTTCGCTGATGGGAGCGGGGCCTTGTGCAATGCGGTAGCCGCGTTTATGCAGCGATTCGCCTGAACTGTCGATTGACAGGGTTACCTTGTTGGCTGCCAGATGCAGGTTGATGCGGATATCGGGATGGTTGGTGTCAACCGAGGGACGCTTTCCGCAATTATCGCGGAAATGGTCGGCAATAGCGTCTTTCGCTTTAAGGGAAACATACAGGGAATGCGTTAGCACTGACTCATGTACAAAGGAATCGATGGCAAAGGTCTGCTCCAGTGAAAATATTTTTTCCCATGCCAGACTGTATATCTGTTTGTAAAGGTCTTCTTCGGTTTCAATATCAAAAATAAAAATAGGTTTGAGAATGCGAAGAGCTGTACGACAGGTGTAATTTGCCCGGTAAAGGTGCTCGGTAGTGCCGCTGAAGGCAACCGCACGTTTCAGGATTCTAATGTCTGTTGCGCCTGTAGCGGCGAGTTCGCCGGCAAGCAGTTCTTCTGTTCCGGCAAAGGTTTTAGCGATGAATTCCGTAGTGGTATCAGTTATAATGTTGTTCAATGTGATAGTTTTTGCAAAGATAGACTGAATTTACGAAGCGGAAAAGGTGAAGGTTGAAATAAAAATTTCGCTATTTTTGTATCGAAAATATACGTGTCCATGAGAAAACTGTTTTTTTTAGCATTTACCGTTCTGGCTGTAACTGTGCTGGTTTCGTGTAAAAATGATTGTAAAAATTGCCGTTGGGTAACATACGAAGACGGTGTGAAAATCAGCGAGGACAGTCCTGCAGAGTATTGTGGCTCACAGTTGAATAATGTTGACGGACAAACTGCTACTGTGGGGAATCGTACCACCGTAATGGTGTGTAACTAACGTTTTCCGCGAAGAAAGTACATATTCATCATTCCTTTTCCTTTTACGTGAAGACCTTCACGCTTTTCCATAATGAATGCGTCTTTTATTATGCTGTAAGTTGGTTCAGATACATTTATCATCATAGGTTCTGAGTGGCTTTCCATGCGTGATGCCGTGTTGATAGTGTCGCCGAATACGTCGTAAATATATTTTTTAACGCCCACAACGCCCCCTACAACATCACCGGAATGAACACCAATGCGCACCTTCCATTTTATTTCCGAAGTTTCATTCCGGTGGTTCAGATAGTCCAGAATATCCATGGCAGCTTGCGTCATTCGCTCGGCGTGACGCGGGTTTTCGACCGGCATTCCACAAACGGCGAGGTATGCATCGCCTATTGTTTTTATGCGTTCGCAACCGTTTGTTTCCATGATATTGTCAAAGGCGGTAAATAACTCATTCAACTCGTCTATGAGGCGCTGAGGGCCGTATCCTGATGAAACTTTTGTAAATCCGACAATATCGGTAAACATTACGGATACATTATGAAACACTTGTGGGTCGGTGCGCCCCTTCATTTTCAAATCGTTGGCCACACGCACCGGCAGAATATTCAGCAGCAACCGGTCTGATTTATCTTTTTCAAGCTCAATGGCAGCATTTTGCGCCACAATAAGCCTGTTTTTCACCTCAAGTTCTCTGTGCGCCTGTTTTTTAATGCGGTATGCACGCCAAATAAAGTATCCGAGTATAATTATTAAAACAAGCAATGTGATAAATAACGCCAGCGCGAGGCTTTGAATATGAATCCGTTCAAGCTGCTGAACCATGGCTGTTTTTTGGTCCTGAATTTTTAATTCCTGACCGGAAATTTCATCAACCTGCTGTTTCAGAATGTTTTTTTGTGCGTCAATTTCCTGATTCTGCGAATCAAGTACCAGTGTTTTATTGCGTAATACTTTTTGCTGTTCAGAAATGTCGGTAACCAGCGAGTACAGTCTGTTTTTCTGAAAAAGTATATCGTTGTTCTGCTGGTCTATTCTGCTTTGTTTTTCAACAATCTCATCATTCATTCCCTTAATCTGACGCACCTTTTCATCAATTTCAGCTTTTTGTTTTTCGATTGTTGCCTGTTGTTCCTCAACAATCTGTTTTTCTTTTTGCAGTGCCTGATCGGTCTTCTCGTAAAGTGCTTCCCAATCGGAAGGTGTATTTACAGAAAGAGCCAGAAGTGCCGGTATTACTGTTAAATCCTCTTCGTATAAGCGGTCTTCATTAATTTCAAAACGCTTCTTTCCATCAGACATTATGAAGTTAATCATTGATTTATGATATTCATAGTTTTCGCTGATGAGCAAGGTGCTTGTTCCTTTGATAACTCTGAGCACCTTGTCTATATCATAATTACTTTCCTTATTCAGGTAAAGCGCCTGCACGGGTATTATTTCCGAATAACTGGTGAATAGCAATATCTTCACAGGCTTACCGTTTATTTTTACCCGATTCGCCAATTTTTCCAATTCATATACAAGGGCTGAATCTCTTGCCAGCACGGCAAATTTCATGGTGTCTATTTCATATGCTTCTGGCCAGGTAACGTATCTTGTAATATCGAAAATATATTCCGCCCGGGATTTATTGTCAAAGCTGTTCTGGGCATTGCCTGTTTTCATGGACAATACCCATGCAGCAGCAAAAAGAATGAAAACGGAAATACGAAAAATGTGCTTGCCCACTGCTGTTATTTTGAACCGCAAACCTACATCATTTTTTTGTAAAATTCAAAGAATGCCACCATTAGCAGCATGAAAAGAAGTTACAAAAAGTAATTTATGAAATTTGTTTCTGACCATTGCGTATTAGCAAGCTGATATGCATTCTTTTTTACTATTTTTGTTCGGTTATAACAGAATCAATCTTTTTGCGTTGTAGCAGAAAGAAAACCGAACATCAATGGCGTTACTGATTGCCGAGAATCTTCGAATTTCGCTGATATCTATTAAGAGTCAGCTGTTGCGCGCCATCCTGACGATGCTGATTATTGCCTTTGGCATCATGGCTCTGGTTGGGATACTCACTGCTATTGAATCAATTAAAGGATCTATTAGCAGTAACTTCGCAAGGCTGGGTTCGAATACATTCAGCATTCGTAATCACGCCATGCGTTTCCATGGTGGTCCTGAGCAGAGCCGCATTGATTACCGGAATATTTCATTTAAAGAGGCTCAGGAATTCAAAGAGAAATTTGCATTTCCGAGCGTGATTTCAGTATTTACACATGGCACGCATACTGCGACGCTGAAGTATGAATCTGAAAAAACGGATCCGAATATTGCAGTAATCGGCATTGATGAAAATTATTTGCTTACGTCCGGTACCGAGATTGCCGAAGGCCGTAATTTTTCATCCCGAGAAGTTCGCGATGGTTCATATGCTGCAATTATCGGCACCGACATTCAGAAGAAAATTTTTCCGGGCAACGTCAGCCCTCTGGATAAAACGATTTCAATTGGTCCATATAAATTCAAAGTGATTGGCATTTTGAAGTCCAAGGGCAGCAGCATGGGGTTCAGCGGAGATAAGAATTGTTTGATTCCGCTCACCAATTTGCGGCAATATGTTTCCGGTTCCGAACTTTCGTTTACTGTTAATGTAATGGTCAACAATACCCAATCCATGGATGTTGCTATTGGTGAGGCAACCGGATTGATGCGCATTATCCGGAAAGTTCTTGTTGGAAATCCGGCAAATTTTGAAATTGAAAAAAGTGATAATCTGGCGCAGATGCTGCTTGGCAACATACAATATGTTACTTTGGCGGCAACCATCATTGGCTTAATTACATTGCTCGGCGCAGCCATTGGTTTGATGAATATCATGCTTGTTTCTGTAACCGAGCGCACCCGCGAGATTGGAATCCGAAAAGCGATGGGAGCCACCAGTCAGGCCATTCGCAACCAGTTCCTTATGGAGGCGATTGTAATAGGGCAGTTGGGCGGATTGTTAGGAATTATTCTGGGTATTTTGGCCGGTAATTTAATGTCGTTGTTGCTCGATAGTGCTTTTGTTGTGCCATGGCTTTGGATATTTTCGGGTATATTGTTGTGTATGGGCGTAGGATTGGTGTCGGGTATTTACCCGGCAATGAAAGCCGCGCGCCTCGACCCGATTGAAGCATTACGGTATGAATAATTTGTAGTAATACTCCTTTCAATCTGATGAAGCGAAGCCTCTTCCGTATAACCTTTTTACTGCTTGCTGCTTTCGGAGTGGTTTCATGCAATCCTGCCAGAAAACTTGCATCGGGTGAGTATCTTCTTGTGAAAAACACCCTGAGCGTTGATAAAAATAAACCGTCACCCGACGAATTCACGGGGTTTATCAAGCAGGTTCCGAATCATAAAACCTTCGGGCTGTATTTTAATCTCAGGGTTTATAATATGGCGAAACCCGGAAAACGCGACAGTAAATTCAAACGGTGGCTGCGTAATACCATTGGTGAACCGCCCGTAATACTGGACACGACACTGCATGATAACAGCGTAAAAATGATGAGGCAATACCTCGATAATCATGGATACTTTAACTCACAGGTAAGCAGGGAATTTGAGTATAAGCCAAAGAGAAAAAAGGTAAAAGTACATTACAGTATTCATGCTGCCGAACCATATTTTATTCGTACCGTCAAATACAATATTCCGGACCCTGAGATTTATAAAATTGTCTCCGGCGGACTGAGTGCCAGTAAAATAAAAACCAATGTAATTTACAATACCGATGATATAGATGCCGAACGCGAACGGCTTACACGCGCATTATTGAATGAAGGCTATTTTTATTTCTCTAAGGAGTATATCAGTTTTGAGGTAGATAGTGCGTTGAATTCACACAAGCTTGACCTTACATTATCAATCGCTAATCCGGTTGTCAGGTTAGCTGAATTTCCCGATTCGCTCGCTCCCGGAAAGCACGTGCAGTACCTTGTAAACAGAGTATATGTAAATACAAACTACAGTGTTCGCAGTAATGAAACCCTTCCTGCAGATACTGTATGCGTGGTGATACCTCACCGGCGTAAAGACAGACCACCCAAAGTATATTATTTTATCTATCACGGTAAACTTAAAATCAGACCAAAAAGCGTTACGCAATCTGTGTATATTGATGCCGGATGGAATTATGCCGTCAATGATGTGGAACGAACATTCAGGCAGTTGAGCGCTATCCGGATGTTTCGCTATGTGAATATTCTTTTTAATGAAGTACCTGATTCAACGCGCAAATTAATTGACTGTTCCATTTTGCTTACCAGGGCGCCGCTTCAGGCGTTCTCTGTTGATGTGGTTACAACGAACACCGGTGGAGAACTTGGTCTGTCAACAGGTTTGATTTACGAAAACAAGAATTTGCTGCGAGGTGCTGAGGTATTTAAAATTCGGGTTAATGGAGCTGTAGAAATCCAGAAACTAAATTTCGGCAGCAAAACAGATCCGGCTCTTAAAAAGCTTCCTTTCTTTAACACCATTGAGTATGGCATTGAAACAGGTATAGCGTTCAATCGTTTTCTGATACCCATTCCGCAGGAACGGTTTTCAAAATCATTCAGACCACGCACATCCATCAACACAGGGTATAATTATCAGAAACGACCTGATTACACCCGTTACATTGTGAAAGGGAGTTTTGCCTATGAGTGGAATGAATCTGATTATAAATCGCATATTTTTACTCCTTTTGAGGTGAATATGGTGAAGATTTTTCCTGACAGCACCTTCTCCGCTAAAATTGAAGCGCTTCAGGACCGTATTTTAAAAAACAGTTATAAAGACCATTTGATAACTGCACTGAAATACAGTTATATTTACAATACGCAGCAGTTAAACAAGGTGTCTGATTTTATTTATTTCAGAACCGACGCAGAACTCGCAGGACTTTTGTTCTGGGCTTACAGTTATGCCAAGGGTGAGCCGGGCAGTTATTCGGTAAGTGATATTCCGTATTCACAGTATGCGAGACTGTATACTGATTTCAGGTTTTATCATATGTTCGATGCGAAGAATACACTGGTTTGCAGGGCTGCTGCGGGTATTGGTTTTCCGCTCAATAAATTCAACACACTGCCGTTTGAGAAAAGTTTTTATATGGGCGGTGCCAACAGTATGCGCGGTTGGCGCCTGAAAACGCTGGGACCGGGCGCCTACAAATCGGTCGATACAACCCTCCTGCAATTTGACCGCACCGGAGATATTGGGTTAGAAGCCAATCTGGAGTACCGTTTCCCAATATATAAAATTTTGAATGGCGCTATTTTTCTGGATGCCGGCAATATATGGCTGCGCAAAAAAAGTGATAATTTTAAAAATGCGGAGTTCAACGTACAGAAGTTTCTTGGGCAAGTTGCGCTGGATGGTGGCTTGGGCGCTCGTCTGAATTTTGGTTTTTTCGTGGTACGTCTCGACGGGGCAGTAGTTCTCAAAGACCCCGCCATGCCTGAAAAACAACGCTGGATGTGGGACAACTCAAACAGGTTGCTCGTAATCGGAAACCTTGGAATCGGTTATCCTTTCTAACAATAACACACCTACTTTTTTTCTTTCAGCGTATCGCGGATTTCTTCGAGCAGTTTTTCGGAAGCTGTTGGTGCTGCTGGTGCCGCGGGAGCAGTTTCCTGTTTCTTTTTAAGTTTCATCATAGCTTTTACCACCAGAAACATGGCAAATGCAATAATCAGAAAATCGAATAATGTCTGAAGAAAATTCCCGTAATTCAATGTTACTGCTGGAATAGCTTTGCCTGCCGCATCAACCGCTCCGGCCTTGATAATGAACTTCAGGTCGGTGAAATTCACACCTCCGATAAGAAGCCCGAGTGGAGGCATGATGATATCGGCTACGATGGATGAAACAATTTTTCCGAAGGCACCGCCAATAACGATACCGACTGCCAAATCAACGATATTGCCTTTTGAGGCGAAGTCTTTAAATTCATTTACAAATTTCATATTATTACCGGTTTAGAATCAGTGTGTGCATTGACAAAAATAATAAGAACCTTCTTAATATTTATAATAATTAATATCAGTATATCAGCGTTTCCACACATTTGTCTGCGCATCGTTCGCCGTCGATGGCTGCTGATACAATGCCTCCGGCATAACCGGCACCTTCACCACAGGGGTATAATCCTTTTATTGAAATATGCTCAAGTGTTTCAGAATCTCTTGGAATACGCACCGGCGATGAAGTGCGCGATTCGGGTGCAAGCACAACGGCTTCTTCCGTAAGATAACCTTTCATAGCTTTTTCGAATTCTTTAAAACCTTCTTTCAAAGCCTGATGAATGGGGGCAGGGAAGATACTCTTTAATTCAACTGAAGTAATTCCCGGTTTATAGGACGTTTCCCGCAAGTTTAGTGATTGCTTGCCACTGACAAAATCAACAAGCCGCTGGGCCGGCGCTTTCTGTGTTTTGCCTCCCTCGTGCCAGGCTTTTTGTTCTATGCTCTGTTGAAAAGCCATAGCAGCAAGTGCTCCCTGACTCTCAAACTGCTTAAAATCTCCGAGATTCAGTTCTACAACAACGCCTGAATTTGCATAAGGCATATCCCTTCGTGATGGCGACCAGCCATTGGTCACAATTTCGCCATTTTTTGTGGCACATGGTGCAATTACACCACCCGGGCACATGCAAAAAGAATACACGCCACGGTTGTTGATTTGCCGTACAATATTATATGACGAAGGAGGCAGAAACAGTCCTCTTTCTTCTTGCTTATACTGAATTTTATCAATGATACTTTGCGGATGCTCAACTCTTACACCCAGCGCAAATGGTTTAGCAATGATTGCGATTCCTTTGCTGTGAAGCAATTCGAACATATCGCGTGCCGAATGTCCGGTTGCCAGTATAAGTTTTGTGGCATTAACAATCGTTCCGTTATGAATTTTAACGCCGGCAACCTCATTGTTTTTGATAATAATATCCGTTACTCTTGAATTGAAGTGAACAATCCCGCCGTGCGCAATAATACATTCACGGATATTTGAAATGATACCCGGCAATTTGTTCGTTCCAATATGCGGGTGTGAATCAACCGTAATTTCTTTTGTTGCGCCAAATCCTACTAAGAGCTCGAGTATGCGGTTTGTTTCACCACGCTTTTTTGACCGTGTATACAGCTTGCCGTCTGAAAAAGTTCCTGCGCCTCCTTCGCCAAAGCAATAATTAGAATCCTCGTTAACAAAGCCATCGAGGTTGATTGCTTTTATATCGGCAACCCTTGATTTTACGTCTTTTCCACGTTCAATAATGATGGGCTTCAGACCTTTTTCAATACACTTCAACGCCGCAAAGAGTCCTGCAGGTCCGGCACCCACAATAATTATTTCACGGGCATTTGTTACGTCTTTATATTCGGGAAGCACTACGCTTATTTCCTCAAAGTCTTCATCAATGTAAACGTGGATTTTTAAATTAATCTTAATCGTTCTTTGTCTGGCGTCGATTGATTTTTTAATGATTTCAATATGCCGTATTTCCTCAATATCAATACCTGTTGTTTCCGCAACATGCATTTTTAATGCATCAGCGTCTGCTGCAGTTTCAGGTGAAACCTGTATTTGAAATTCTTTGTTCACGATGTGTATTTTTTGTAAAGAAACGAATTTATTGCTGATAAAAAAGATGCCTGCTTCATTTAGCAGGCATCTTTAGTTTATTAAAATCAGTACTTGAATTCTTGACTTTTTAAAGTTGAACCGATAAACCGGTTGTAACATGCGACTTTATTTTACCGCTTTCGCAATAAGTTTACCAATAGTTCTGCCTGTATTTCCATAAGCAATACTGATACGCAATCCGATGTCATAATTAGCATACGAAAACGCTTCGCCCTGGCATTTGTCAATGGTTACTTTTGCAAGTTCAGAGCCGCTATCATCTACAAGTGTTATAATTGTGTTTATCCATGTAGGCTTTTCTGCATAGCTTATACCTGTGTATAATCCGGGTTCAATAACCAGTGTTTTTACAATCAATTTGTACCTGGCATCTGCAGCACCTTCGCTTGCGGTTATTCCTTTTTTACCGATAACGCTATTCAGGTACTTGAGAAATTCAGGTTGATACCTGTTCGTGCGATCATCTTTCCATTTTGTAACCCATGCATCGCCATCACCTGCTTTCGCTTTGTTTTTCGCTTCAATGGTTCTTTTTATGTAGGCATCTTCGTTTTCCTTTCCAACGGTCATTCCGTCGTAATTGAATTCAACATTCAGCGATGTTTGACCTTTCAGACTGGCAAAGCTGCCTGAAACTACTTTTACTTTTTGGGCATTTACACTCGTACCCAACAGGAGACATAATCCTGCAACCAGCATAAATTTTACATTTTTCATAGGAAGATAGTTTACGTGAATATTGATATTAATTCGACTTCATGCTCACAAATATATGATAAAAATGGGCGAATTGAACTTGAGAGATATCATTTTTGTGAATTAAAATATCTCAGGACGCTGATATCACGTATCCGCCATTCTGACCTCCGGCAGGACCAAGTTCAATAATGTAATCGGCATGCGCCATTACTACTTCATCGTGGGTAACACAAATGATGCTTGCACCTCGGTCAATAAGCTCATCAAAAAGTAAAAGAAGATGCAGTGTATCTTCAGGATGAAGTCCGCCGGTTGGCTCATCCAGCAAATACAGCATTTTATGCGATTTTGCACCTGACAGTCCGGCAACAAGTTTGAGCCGCTGCAATTCTCCTGCCGACAAGGTATTCATAGGTTGCCCGGCAGTCAGATATCCAATCCCGGTGCGTTCGGCCATCATTAAAATTTTTGAGACCTGACTCCTTGCTTTGGGCGAAATGTTTCTTTCCAGAAACTTAGCTAATTCGGTAAACGGAAGTTCAAGAACGTCGGCAATGCTGAGGTCTTCTATTTTAATTTTCAAGATTTCAGACCGGTATCGTTTGCCTTTGCAGGTCTCGCACGTTACCTGTGCGTCACTCCAAAAATCCAGACTCACGTTCGTGTTACCGCTGCCTTTGCAATCGGGGCATTGCCCATCGCGCGAAAGAAATGAGAACGCCGATTCTTTGAACCCCGCTTCTTTTGCGGAAGCAGTTGCTCCGAATATTTTTTTCAGAGAATCGGCAATTCCTAACCATGTAGCCGGTATCGACATGGCGCTGCCCACAGGAACGTCCTGTTCAATTAGTAATAAATCGTCAAAATTTTCAAACCCTTTGACAGACGAGCAGTTTACGGCTTTGCCTGCATTATAACTATTATATATTACTTCAGATAGAAGGCTCGTCTTGCCGCTGCCGCTTACACCGGTAATGGCTATTAATCCCCGTGAAGGAATCCGTACATTAATATTTTTTAGATTGTTGGCATAGGCGCCTTCAATGGTTAAACCATCAGGCAATTGCCGAGATAGCGTCAGGGCCGATTCTATGATTTGGTTCATTCGGTCTGTGACATCGGCCGGCAAACCTGAATAAATAATTGTTCCTCCTGCCTTACCTGCCGAGGGGCCAAGTTCAATAACATGCTGTGCTGTATCCAAAAGTGCCGGCGACATCTCAACCATCAGTACGTTATTTCCATTGCTGTTCAAACTTTCTATCAGCTCACGCATTCGCAAGATATCCTTACGGTGAAGCCCGAATGATGGCTCGTCGAGTACATACGTGATTCCTGTGATTGAAGAACGCATGAGTGCGGCAAGTTTCAAACGTTGGAATTCTCCTCCCGAAAGGCTTGATACCAATCGTCCTAAGCCTATATACCCAAGTCCTGCTTTAACCAGTGATTCGAGTCGTGGTACTATTTCAGTAATAAAGCCATATGCTGTTGCACGCTCCGCATCGCTGCTGAAGCAATTTGCAAAATCTTTCCTGAACCATGGTATTGCCTCATCCGCTGACCAGGAGCATAGCTGACCGATATGTACAAAGCCAATCCTGAAAATCAGTAATTCGGGTTTTAACCGATTGCCATCACATACCGGACAGATTTTTTTGGTCATCAAATGCATCATTGCATCACCCCGATGACCGTCATGCTTGCGCTCATATTCGGTGTTGATGTGTCCGCAAAAGCCCGGCCATTGGGCTTTCATGTTATGTGTACCCTCGTGACTGCCACGTTTGTATTTCCATTCTACCTCAAAAATTTCGTCGTCGCAGCCATAGAGTGCAAGGTTTCTGGCTTCTGAAGTTAATTGCAAGAATGGCAGACTGAAATCGAGGTTGTGCACTTTTCCGACAGCAAGAAGCGTATGAACATATTGTCCGTAAGGGTCACCATAAAACTTTCCTGTGATTGTGCCGTCAAGTGCACCGGCAATAATCGGAAGTGTGGCATCGGTAATCAATTTATTTTCATCACACACAGTGAGTAGACCCAAGCCTTTGCAAACCGGGCATGCGCCTTGTTCATTATTGAAAGAAAAGGCCGATGATAATTCCATTCTATTGCCTGTCAAATCTTTGCCAAGTCGGCTGTAAAGCAGCCGGTACAAATCATACAGACCGCTGTAAGTGGCAACTGTTGAGCGGGGATTTTTCAAGGGATTTTTTTTCTGGACGCTGATAGCGGGCGTAAGTCCGTTGCAGCTATCAAGTACCGGGTTCCCGGTTTTCCCGATGAACTGCCTGACGTATGACGAAAGTCCGTCCATGAACCTGCGCTGACTTTCTGCATAAAACGTATCAAATACAAGCGATGATTTTCCGCTTCCCGAAACACCTGTAACTGCCGTTATGGAATTGAACGGTATTGAAATGTCAAGATTTTTCAGATTGTTTGTACTTACGCCATGCAGACTCATGGCTTCATTCGTGTTAAAAATATTTTTCTTGTTATTATTATATTGGTCAGAATTCCCTTCAATATAAGCTTTTAGCGATTTCCCCGTCAGGGAAGATGCGCATTCAATAACATCTTGTGGAGTGCCTTCAATTATCAGATTTCCGCCATCGTCTCCTCCTCCGGGACCCAGATCAGCAACCCATCCGGCACGGAGTATGAAATTAGGGTCGTGTTCGATTGCGAGAACTGTGTTCCCTTTATTCACGAGTTTTGTGAGCGCATTTATAAGTACTTCGGTGTCGGCCATATGAAGACCGGTGGTTGGTTCATCCAGAACGTACAGAACATTCCCGTTTGCCGGACGTGCCAGTTCCGAGGCAAGTTTTACGCGTTGTGCTTCACCACCCGAAAGTGTCGTGGAGCGTTGACCAAGTTTAATATAACCAAGTCCTAGTTCAATAAGAACAGATGTAATGGCGACTATTTTCTTTTGATCGTTGAAAAATTCATGCGCTTCATCAATTGATAATTCAAGAATTTCAAAAATATTTTTTCCATTATACTTGATATCAAGAGTCTCTTCAGTAAAGCGTTTCCCATTGCATTCTTCACAGGGGACTTCTATGTTGCCCAAAAAGTGCATGCCGAGCTGCTGTGTTCCGGCGCCATTGCATGCATCACATCTTCCTCCTTTTACAACAAATGAGAATTGCCCTTTTTTGAATCCTTTTTGTTTGGATTCGGGAAGCGCCGCGAGCAGGTCGCGGACATAATCGCTCAGACCCGTATAAGTTGCAGGATTGCTGTTGGGCGTGCGGCCGATGGGCGACTGGTCGAGGTGTATTACCTTACGAAAATCGCCGGTACCACCTGATTTTGCCGGAATAATTGTTTCAATCAGAAATCCTGCAAGACTCGATTTTCCGCTACCTGAAACGCCTGTCAATACGTTGAATGTGTTAAAAGCGAAATGGACATTGATGTGCTTCAGGTTGTTTTTATCGGCATCGGCTATTTCAAAAAATGTCTTATTTTTTGCTGTCGTATCAGCTTCAAATCTATGCGGATGTTTGAGGAACTGTGATGTGATGCTTTTCGGTATAAGCACATTCAGAAAATCTTTTGCAGGTCCGTTGTATAATATCTCGCCCCCTTTTTCGCCCGGCCCCGGTCCGATGTCTATAATCCAATCGGCAGCATGCATGGTTTGTTCATCGTGCTCCACCACAATAGCGGTATTACCATTATTCACGAGCTTACGAATCACACCAAGCAATTTATGATGATCAGAAGGATGCAGTCCGGCACTCGGCTCGTCAAGCAAATACAGTACATTGCGCAATCCCGTTGCCACCTGATTTCCCAATCGTATTCTCTGTGCTTCACCTCCTGAAAGACCTGTAGATTCGCGGTTCAACGTGAGGTATCCAAGTCCGAGTTCACAAAGTCCCTCGCTGCGTCGTATAATAGCTTCTACTACGGGGTCGGCAACTTGTTTATCTGTTACCGGAATGGAAAACGAAGAGAACCATTGATGTATTTGCTGCAAACTCATGGCGCTGAAATCGGCTATGCTTAATCCCCACAGCCTGAAAGAAAGTGCCTGCTCATTCAGCCTTTTACCATAGCATGAAGGGCAGGTAAATGAGCGCACAAAGCGCATAATATTCGGATTGCGTTCTCTTCGCAGAATTTCTTCCATCACCGGAAGAATGCCTTTGTAAAATTCTTCAGCTCGGGGCTTGGCTGTAATGCCCGTCCACCGTAACCTCGATTCCAGCGGGTGCTTACCGAATAATACTTTAATTTTTTCGGAACCGTACCACACTATATTTTTTTGCTCGTCCGTAAGGTCGTGCCAGGGAATGTCAACATTGAATCCTTCGGCACGACACACTTGGTCAAGCACCGGCAGGGTTACCTGCGAATAAATGATATAGCCGTTTGGGGTGGAAAGCACGAGTGCGCCTTCGCGCAGGCTTTTGGTTTCGTCGTCTACAATGAGCTCGGGATCAATATGGTCTTCAACGCCGAGCCCTTTGCAAACCGGGCAATAGCCTTTGGGCGAATTGTATGAGAACAGGCTGCGGTCAGCTTTCGCACTAAATGTGGCTGATGTTCCTAACCGTGCAAATAACAAGCGTAAATAATCGTTAATTTCCGTTAATGTACCTACAGTTGAACGCGGATTGCGAACGACAGAATTTTGATTTACAGATACTACGGGGAATAGACCTTGTATGCTGTCGGCTTTTGGTTTGCTTAGCTTTTTTTCGGACTGATAATTTCCACCGGTAAAATGATCGATAAAAAGTCGTTGTCCTTCGCGGCTGATAACATCGTGAACAAGGCTTGATTTACCGCTTCCGGAAACGCCGGTAACTACAATGAGCCTGTAATGAGGAATGCGTAAGTTTACATTCTTTAAATTATTTTCGCGGGCACCTTCAATAATGATCTCTCGTTGCATTATGTCGCAGCATTTGTTGCGAAGATAATCAAAGGTTTTTTATGTGCGAATAATAAGAAATCAATAATTTTTTCCAAGTAATTTTTCGAGATGGTGATATTCGATTCCGTATGATTTTTTAATGTTACGAATCATTTCAGAAATATCTTTTTTAGGTAGATTTCCGGCTTTTTTAACTCCGGTAATCATTAGATTTTTAGGCGTATGTTCAGTAGAAATGAATTCAAAAACTTTTGTTTTATAGCCGCAGTCTTCCATAATCAAAGCGCGGAGTCCGTCGGTAATAAGCTCTGCCTGCCGTTCTTCAAGTATGCCGTGTTTGAGCAGTGGTGCCATTTCATTATTTACGCTGAATTGTTTCCTGATTTGTTTCTGGCAGCATGGTGCAACTACTATCAGCGATGCCCCGGCAGTTATACCTTTCCAGATGGCTTCATCCGTAGCAGTATCGCAAGCATGCAAGGCAATAAGCACATCTGCTTTTTTCAATTCCGTTGATTCAATGCTCCCTTCGGTAAAATGCAAACCCTTGTAATTGCAGGCTGTTGCTATAGAATTACAATAGGCAACAAGTTCTTTTCGGAATTCAACGCCTGTAATATTTACCTTGACTTTCAGAAAATTAATAAAATAATCATAGAGTGCGAATGTAAGATATCCCTTGCCGGATCCCATATCCATGATTACAGCATTTTCAGGGAGGTTCAGGTTTTTAAATTCAGCATCAAGCACTTCAATGTATTTATTGATTTGCCTGAATTTAGCCGTCATGTCTTTTTTTAATGTCCAGTCGGAACCTGTAATTCCGAGTTCGCGCAGGTATATGTTATTTGTTGTTTCAATGAAACTCTTTTTTTTGTGATCATGTTCAAGCTCGGGAAGCGCTGTATTTGCTGCTTTTACTGTTTTAAGTCCGGTATTTCCTTTTTGATTCCTGACAAATTGCACGGTTTCCGTTGCAGTAAAAAGATCGGCATTGTAAAAATCATTGGTCAGAAGATTCAATATTTCTTCAATCCCTTCTTCTATTCCTAAATTTCGAGTTATTTCCCTGGTCGGATATTGGTATACAAAAGACAACCTGAGTCCTGCACTTATCCGCACCAGCGTAATTCTAACTCTTGTTGTCTCAAGGTTCTTATTCCTTTTTTTTGCAATGGTGAGTTTTGCAAGTTTCTGTGAAGTTGCTGCTTCTTTTATTTTTTCAATGAAAATGCTAAGATTGTTGTTGTCCATTTATAGAGAGTAAGGGTGTCAGGGAAGGTCAATATATTTTTTCGGATAAAGATTTTTAGCCTTTTTCGCTGATTTGGTTCAGGCGTTCTCGGTTGCAGATTTTAATGTCTTTGGCTGTCATTTCTATAATTCCGTCATTAGCAAATTCGGTGAGCACTCGACTTACGGTTTCTCTTGACGTTCCTATCATATCTCCAATCTCACCTCGGTTAAGCGGAAAGTTGAATTGCTCACTTTCATATAATTTATCGGAAAAACATATCAGTGTTTCTGCCAACAAACCGGGAATTTGTTTTTGTGACTGGCTGGTGTATCGTTGATAATCCAGCAATTCGTTCCTGCATAGTTCGGCAATAATCTCGAAAGCGAATTTTCCGTTACTGAAGATGAAGTTCCGAAAGAGGTTGCTGTCGATAAAACAAACCGTTGTATCTTCAATAGCTGTTGCCGAGAACTGATTGATTTTATCGCCGAATGTGGTCGGAATACCCAGATAGCTGGGCGCTTTTATAAGTCTTAGAATTTTATCATGCGCGGGTCCCGACCGATGAAGTTTTGCAATCCCCTTCTTGAGATAAGTGACGTTCAGCGAAAGTGCTCCTTCCTTAAAAATAATTTCGCCTTTTTTGAATTTTACCTGCACACTGTTATTTTCAAGAACTTCGAATTCTTCGTTGCTGAGGTTGCGTGCAGCGGCCGATTTAATCTGACAATCCTTGCAATTGTGTTTTTCCATTTGGTTAACGGTCTTGTACAAAGGTACTAAAATATTTGTGAGGTGTGATGAATATCACAGCAGGGTATGCTTTATCGCACGGTGGTCTTTGTTTTATGAATAACAAGCGGTAATACTTTTGTGTTGAATCTAAAATCAAAAAACAATGGACAACGAAATGGATCTCAAAATACAGGAATTGGTAAAGAAAGTCGGGAAACTTGAAAAAGGCACCAAAGATCAACTTTCTATGGTAGTATTCTCGGGCGACCTCGATAAAATCCTGGCGGCAATGATTATTGCTACCGGTGCTGCTGCCTATGATATGAAGGTCAAATTGTTTTTTACTTTTTGGGCAACGGCTGCCTTGCGCGATCCGGGTAAAAAAGTTGCCGGTAAAAATTTTATGTCGAAAATGTTTGGAATGATGCTGCCTAAAGGCAACAAAAAACTAAAACTCTCGAAAATGAATATGATGGGAATGGGCACTTCCATGATGAAAGGTTTGATGAAGAAAAAAAATGTAGCATCGCTTGAGCAGATGTTCAAAACCGCCGGCGAACTGGGCGTTCAAATCAATATTTGTGAAATGTCTATGGACTTGATGGGATTTAAAAAAGAAGAAATGATGGATTATCCGCATATGACAATTTGCGGTGTGGCCACCTTTTTAGCCGATGCAAGTGAAAGTAAAGTTCAATTATTTATATAATCAATAAAGGAGAAATTATTATGACAACAGAGGAATTGAAATCAGTCGAAGCCAAACAAATTGTGGATGCCCGTGGTACTGCATGTCCGGGTCCGCTGCTCGCAGCAAAAAAAGCTATTGGTGATATTGAATCCGGAGACGTAATGGAAATACTTTCATCCGATGAAGGTACAAAACACGACATTCCCAGATGGTGCGAGAAAATGGAGCACGAATTTTTAGGTATTGTTGAAGAAGACAGCTATTCTAGATTATTTCTGAAAAAAGCATAAATCAGCTCTCGAAATCTTAGCTATTTCGCTGGGCATAGAATCGGCATGAGTATTTTTTTCAATGCGGGATAACTGCATTGAAATTAATCATCACCTATTACTTATTACCTTTTTCTGTATCATTTAAAGTCATAATAAACATTATGAGCGAACCCAACCACAGGCCTAAAATACTGGTCTTTTCAACAGACAAGATATCTGACCCGGGCATTGACCAGGCCGGACTGAGAAAGATTCACTATTCACCTGCAGTATACGTGATAAGCCTTCCATGCTCATCAGGCATCAAGCCAAAATGGATATTGCATGCGCTGGAACGTGGATTCGACGGCGTATTTATTGCTGCTGACGGTCATGAATGCTCTTACAGCCCTAAATGTGCCGAACATACGAATACCATCATTACCGACTCCCAAAAAATAATGAAGGAGCGCGGAATCAACCCGAAGCGCATTAGAATGGCTGCTATTTGCTCTGTATGTGCCGAGCCCTTTGCCAGTCACATGGATAACTTCAGCCGCATTCTGAATGAAATTGGAAGCATATCCACAGAAAAATATGTTGCGCAATAAGAATTTGCCGGAATATAATCACAATAAGAATCATGGCTAAAAAAGTAAATAAGTACGATGCACTCGTGATAGGTGGTGGCATTGCCGGACAGGAAGCTGCTCTGAGCCTCGCCGACATGAATTACCAGGTGTTGCTTGTGGAGCAGGGATTATCCATTGGCGGTAAAATGATACAGCTTAGCAAAGTGTTTCCTACGCTTGATTGCGCTGCCTGTATCACCACACCTAAAATGTCGGAAACGGCCCGCCATCCTAATATTACACTGATGCTGAACAGCGGAATTGAAGGCATTTCAAAAGTGAATGGTCATTTTGAAGCGGGCATCATCAATAATCCGCGGTATATTATTCCCGAAGCATGTACCGGTTGTCAGGAA
Organism: Bacteroidota bacterium; assembly: GCA_037133915.1. NCBI lineage: Bacteria > Pseudomonadati > Bacteroidota > Bacteroidota bacterium. The sequence goes on along the minus strand of JBAXND010000007.1, from coordinate 6,807 downwards.
TGTGAAGTCGCTTGCCCTGAGGTGCGTTCCGACGAATACAATGCCGACCTTGCCGGTCGTAAAGTAGCATATATACCATTCAGCCTGGCGAATCCACGCATTGCAACCATTGACCGCAAAGATGTTTCGGCGCCCTGCATCAACGAATGTCCCGGTGGGGTTAAACCATATGGTTACATATCACTGGTGCGCAACGGTCAGTATGAAGATGCCATGAAGCTGCATCTTGAAGATATTCCGTTACCGGGAAGTCTTGGCCGCGCCTGTTATGCTCCCTGCCAGAATGAATGTACCCGTTCAAACCTCGATAATGCTGTTGATATTCGAAACATCAAGCGATTTTTTTCTGACGGGTATTATGCATCACACCCTGAACCTGCAGTTCTGCAGAAAGCCGAATCAACGGGTAAACGGATTGCTGTAATCGGCTCCGGACCGGCCGGTCTCACTGCTGCTTATCATCTTGCGTTAAAAGGTCATTCGGTTCAGATATTTGAAGCTGCAGCTGTTGCAGGTGGCATGCTTATGCTCACACTTCCTGAATATCGTCTTCCGAAAACCATTGTGGAACGGGATATTAAAAATATTACTGCTCTAGGTGTAGAAATTGTTCTGAACAAAAAAATTGAGAATATTGCAGCTTTGCGCGATGACGGTTTCGACAGCGTTTTTATTTCCGTTGGAACACATGAAACAAGCCGTCTCGATGCTCCCGGTTATGACCTGGACGGCATCGTAGGTTGCCTCGATTTTCTGCGCGAGGCGAATATTGGTGAAAAACTTGATTTGCGGGGTAAAAAGGTGATGGTGATTGGTGGCGGAAATACGGCTATTGACGCATCGCGCACTGCCCTTAGGCTGGGTGCTGCTAAAGTTGATGTTGTGTATCGCCGCAGCCGGCAGGAAATGCCTTGCTTTGAACCTGAGATCAGAGAAGCCGAAGAAGAAGGTGTGAACTTACTGGTGCTGCGCAATCCGGTTAAATTCATTGGTGATAACGGGGTGGTGAAGAAAGCGGTGCTTGTTAAAATGGCACTTGGAACTCCCGACGAAAGCGGCCGTCGCAGGCCCGTTCCCGTTGATGGTTCGGAATATGAAGTTGAGGTGGACCTTGTTATTGGGGCTATCGGCCTGCAGCCTTCCACATCCGGATTTGCATCGCAACTGAAATTGAAAAAGAACGGTACCATTGCCGTAAATGATAAAACGTTGCAGACTGAGGAGCCTTCCATCTTTGCAGGTGGCGACAGTGTCAGCGGCGCTTCAACAATTATTGAAGCAGCAGGGCAGGGCAGAAGAGCTGCGTTTTACATGGATAAATTTCTCCATGGCTTCAATCCCGATGAGTTTGAATCGGGTGATAAACTCCCGGCAGTAGATAAAAAAGAAATTCTTAAGAAAGCGCCGGTATCAAAGCTGCCTGCATTAAAAAGTAAATTGCGCTCTGCAAATGTGCGTGTGCATGATTTTAAGGAAGTTGAACTTACTTATACCGAAGAAGAAGCCAAACGCAGTTCTGCACGCTGTCTTGATTGCAGCAACTGCCGCGAATGTCATCAGTGCGTTTCCGCTTGCCCTGCAAATGCTATTGATTTCAGTCAAAAGAAAGAAGTTGTTGAAACCATTGCAAAATCAGTCATCATCACTACCGGTTATAAATTATTTCCACCATCCGGGAAACCCGAATTGGGTTATGATAAATATCCCAATGTGATTGACTCCATGCAAATGGATAGATTGATTGCTCCCACAAGGCCGTATAATAATGTGCTGCGTCCGGGCGATGGCAAGGTGCCCGATAATATTGCATACGTATTATGCACCGGTTCGCGCGATTCGAGTATTGAAAATATGCCCTGTGGCTCCGACTGTGCCAACAATCCCATCTGCTCGCAGATATGCTGTATGTATTCCATAAAGCAGGCGCAGCTGCTTATGGGCGCGCTGCCCATGGCCGACATCACAATCTATTACATTGACATCAGAGCGTTCGGAAAAGGCTATGAAGAGTTTTTTCAGCAGTCGAAGTCAATGGGTGTAAATTTTGTGAAAGGAAAAGTGGCGAAGATTCGCGAGAAAGATTCCAAAGGCGATCTCATTTTGCGGTACGAAGATGTTGCTACGGGAACCGTCAAAGAAGCAAAGCACGATTTGGTGGTGCTTTCGGTAGGCGTAGTTCCGAATAAAGGAATTCCGGGAATGTTCACCAATCAGAAGCTGGAACTGGATGATTATAATTTTGTGAAACAGATGCAGGAACTCACAAACCCATCAATCACCAGTATTGACGGAGTTTTTGTTGCAGGCGCTGCCTCCGGACCTAAAGATATTCCCGACTCCATACTTTCAGCAGGATGCGCTGCATCTGAAGTGGCGGGCTATTTATCGGCTTTATCAGAATAAATTTTTGTACAGAATAAGTAAACAAAGCGTGTATGAAAGAGCGAATAGGTGTTTATATATGCCACTGCGGTGGAAATATCTCTGATTACGTTGATGTTGAAGAGATAGGTAAAATGCTTCAGGGCGAAGATGGCGTTGTGATATCAAAAGATGTGATGTTTGCCTGTGCCGATTCCAACCAAAAGGCGATGGTTAATGACATTAAAGAGCATCACCTGGATGCGATTGTTGTTGCGTCCTGTTCGCCTAAGCTGCATTTACATACCTTCAAGGGCGTTGCTGCGCGTGCCGATTTGAATCCTTCAAATTATGTTCAGGTTAATATCCGGGAACAATGTTCATGGCCACATTCCGATCAAAAACACGAAGCATCAGTAAAAGCGGTCGGGCTCATCCGCGCCGGAATAAAGCGTGTGTCGCATTCGGAATCTCTTGAAAATATCGAGATTCAGGTGAAACGTGCTGTCCTTGTTGTAGGGGCCGGTCTTGCCGGAATGCGCTCTTCTGTTGAGTTGGCACGAATGGGTAATGAAGTTTACCTTGTAGAGAATGATTATTTTGTGGGTGGTCGGACAGCTCAGCATGGCTCACTTTTTATGGGCGGAAATGATGGCAAAGAACTGGTGGCATCGATGTATGCAGAAATGAGGAAACTTCCCAATATTACCATCTTCACCGGTTCAACAATTGAAAAAGTATCAGGAAGCATCGGTAATTTCAGTGTTGATATAAAAATCAATCCGCGCTATATCAATGGCAAATCTGAACGTGCGGATGTTGAAAAAGCGATGGATGAATGCTCTGTAATGGTACCTGATTTGTTCAGACATGGAATCTCAGAGCGCAAAGCTATTTACAAATCGTATCCTTCTGCATGCCCAGATGTTCCTGTAGTTGACGTTGACGCTCTGAAAAATGAAACTGCTTTTCTCGAAAAATATGCGAAGGTTATAGACCTGAACCAGCAGCCCGAATTGCTGAATCTCAGCACGGGCGCGGTAATCGTTACTACGGGTTTTGATTCATACATTCCTAAGCAAGGAGAATATCATTACGAAAATCATGAAAATGTGATTACGCTGCCTGTCTTTTTGCAATTGATGGAACAAAATGGGGGAGTTCTGCAGTACGATGGTAAACGCGTGAATAAGGTTGCTTTTATTTATTGTGTGGGCAATCGTCAGGCAAAAGGCGATAATAAATATTGTTCCAGAACCTGCTGTTCATCGACCATGCAAGCTAGTCTTGTATTGAATGAGAAGTTTGAGAATATTACAAGTTACCACGTTTACAGAGATATCAGAACATACGGAAAGCAGGAGATTTTATTTGAAAAGGCTTCGAAACAAGGCGATGTATTTATACGTTTTAATGAAAAAGATCCGCCTGTTGTGGATTCTGACAGCAAAGGTCTGCTGATAAAAGTGAAAGATCACCTGACCTCTAAAATGGAACTTGAAATTCCTGCGGATCTGGTTGTGCTTGTAACTGGCATGGTGCCACGGGCTGACAGCCTTGATATTTCTGGTAAATTTAAAATTCCTGTGGGCAGTGATAAATTCTTTAACGAGATACATCCTAAGTTAAAACCGGTCGAAACCGTTATTAAAGGTGTTTATATTGGTGGCGCCTGTCAGGGTCCGAAGAACATTACCGAATCCTTGCAATCCTCTTTATCGGCTGCTGCCAAGGTGAATGCACTGTTGAAAGGCGGTTCGGTTTCACTCGACCCGATTGTCGCATCGGTGAATGCGAATGCTTGCCTGTGGTGCGGAAAATGTGCCGAAGTATGTGAATATTCTGCTATTCGGGAAATTGAATCATCCGGAAAACACATTGCTGCCGTAAATCGTGCTACCTGCACCGGCTGCGGAATATGCGCTCCTGTTTGCCCGACAAATGCCATTGAAGTAGCTCAATATACGGATCTGGAAATTGAAGCAATGATTGATGGCTTTACAGAAAAGGCCGAACTCGCGGTGCATTCAGAAAAACAAGAAGAAGTGACAGATAAGAATGCCGTAACCATGAAAGAATATCCTCAGCTGTGGAAAAGTATTCTTGGCGTGATGAACGGCGGCAGAAAAACAATTCCTGAGGTTGCTGAAGCATTGAATATGAAAACCGATTCGGTTACATGGCAGATGATGACCATGAACAAATACAGCATCATAGTCGCTGACGGACTTGATAGCATGGAAGTATATTACTATTACAAAATTAAAAATTCCCAATCATGAGAAGGGCCAGACCTGAGTTTGCATCGGAAATTGTAAAATACGGTGCAAAGGATTTTAAGGCGTGTTATAACTGCGGCACGTGCACTGCCATCTGCAATCTTACTGATAAAAACGCAAACTTCCCGCGTATGTTCATCCGTTACGGAGTATTGGGGCAAACAAGTGATATCAAGCAAAGCAAAGAATTGTGGATGTGTTATGCCTGTGGCGATTGTTCTGTAAACTGTCCGCGTCAGGCGGCTCCGGGCGATTACATGGCTGCAATGCGTCGCTACGCAATTGCGGGTTTCGAACCTACAGGACTAACCGGAATGATATTTAAAAGCAATATCTTTTCGTTATTTATAACACTGTTTTTAGCATTCATTCTTGGCTTTTTCCTGATGACTCTCAAACCCGAAATGGAAATTGCACGCTGGATATTTGAATGGCTGCCCTATGCTGTCATTCATACAATGGGTCTTGTGATATTCAGTTTTACCGGGCTTTCCATGGTTTGGGGTTTAATCAGCATGACTATGGCGCTGTCTAAAAGTGTGAAAAAGGATGTGAAGCAGAAAAATGGTTTTTTTAAAACGCTTTCTCTTGTAGGACGTGAACTAACCGCCATGAAACGATACCGCGATTGTGATTCAGACGAAGGTTCATTCTGGAATGACAAGCCCTGGATGGTCAGACCGTGGTTTGTACACTGGTCTATCATGTGGGGATTTTTAGGATTGTTGCTTGCAACGGTGTTGGACTTCATGTTGAAAGATCCGGCTACGGATATGTGGCTTCCAAGCCGCCTGTTAGGCACTGTTGCCGGACTTATGATGATATACGGAACCAGCCTTGCTATTTACTATCGTATCAAAAAAATCGCCCGTTCCTATCAGGAAACCAAAATGGCTGACTGGCTGCTGCTCATTTTTCTGTGGCTTGCAGGATTTACCGGCTTCTGGCTGGAAGCTGCAGTATTCTTCAATTTGAGCAATATGGCAAATCAGGTGGTATTTATGATACACACCATTATTTCAATGGAATTGGTGCTGCTCTTTTCTTTTTCTAAGTTTGCACACGCCATATATCGCCCATTAGCACTGTATTTTTACAGCCGGACAAATGTTTCGTTGAAGAAATAGTAAAATATTATTCTATTTATTTTTTGCAAATAGGCGTACCACGCTTGCTTTCCCTTCGTGGTAATTGCCTTCCTGCAGGGTTGTTTCAATGGTCGCCAGCTCAAGAATATTCATGTCCGACAAAATTTCTTTGAGCTCTGATTCGGAGAAAAGCATGGATGCATCTCTCGGCCCGCCTGAGTTGAACTTTGTCTGCTCTTTCGAAAAGCCTTCCAGAATAAGCATTCCGCCGGGTTTAAGGAAACTGAATAGTTTTGAATAGTATTGCGCCCTTAATTGAAAGGGCACGTGTGCGTAGATGAGCGCCAGTGCATCAAATGAATGTTCCGGATAATCGGCATCTTCAAATTCCGCAATATCATAAGTGATAGTAACATTCTTGGTTGCCGCAAGTTTCAGCGCCTTTTCGCGACCGACGGTGCTTTGATCAAATGCAAAGACGTCCCAGCCGAGCGTTGCTGCATACACTGCGTTACGGCCTTCACCTTCAGCGGGCAAAAGTATTTTTCCTGCTGCTAAGGATTGCAGTTTTTCTTTGAGATACTCATTCGCTTCCGTGCCGTAGATGTATTCTTCAGAGGCGTAGCGTTCATTCCATGTTTCATCCATGATGGTTGTATTTTTTACTGATAACTGATTTTGGTCACTGATAACTGTTAACTGTTAATTGTTTGCTGAAAATTGTTTATTGTTCCTTTTTCTCTGCTGACTCTGTCTTCTATTTTTTTTCACTTTCGGCTCTTGACTTACGACTCACGACTTACGACTCACGACTTAATTTGCGACTCATGCATTTTCGTCACATTTTCTACTCATTATCCGTGAGCCGCCAATCTCTATTCATTCATTCCTTCTACTGACCTTAAACCCCTCCGGGGTAAATAAATTCTTCTGATTCTGTCTTCTTTTTTTTTCACTTACGACTTACGACTCACGACTTACGACTTAATTTGCGACTCGTGCATTTTTGTCACAATCAAAACGTATTATCCGTGAGCCGCCAATCTCTATTCATTCATTCCTTCTACTGACCTTAAACC
>JBAXND010000006.1 GCA_037133915.1 Bacteroidota bacterium | reverse complement strand
GCGAGGTGGTCAATTTGAACCGGCGCACACTGGATATTTAGAGCGTTTTTTCCACTTAAAGTTTGCAATATTAATTGCATGACCGGTTTCATAAACTGAAGCCATAGTATTTGTTTTTTTTGTTAATCTAATCAACAAAAATAATTTATATTTTCCCAAAATGCAACAAATTAACAAAAAAAATATTTTCAATTGCACTAATAATCAATACATAACAATTAATTATAAAATATTATCAGTTATTATATAAACTCAGCTTATCATTTGAAAACCTCGCTTTATCATTTATGTAATTTTATTCACTATTTCCAATTATGCCTCTGTAATTATCAATTATTCCATGGTCATTTCCAATTATACCTCGGCCATTCTCAATTATTGCATGGTCATTTCCAATTAAGCCCTGGTCATTCTCAATTATCATCCGGACACTTATAATTCTGGCTTGGTCATTCTCAATTATGCCTTGGTCATTTTCAATTATCACATGGTCATTTCCAATTCTTCAATGAATCCAACCGAATTCCGAAATTGGAGGTCACAATTTGTGACCTCCAATTCAGATGTGATGGGTTTGCGTCATGCTCCTTTTTGTTTCACCGAGCAGGGTGTAACCATGCTCTCGTGTATTCTGAACAGTAAAATGGCCATTGAAGTAAACATCCGGATTATCCGCGTGTTCACCCGAATGAAAGAAATGCTTCTAACTCACAAAGACATCTTACTCAAACTTGAGAAACTTGAAAAACAGGTAAATCAAAACAACAAGGATGTGCAGATGATATTCGAAGTGCTGAAACAACTGCTTGATCCGCCCGAAGCACCAAGAAGGCAGATTGGCTACAAGAGCAAATAGCGGCCAGGGCACTTTTGCAACCATTCAATAAAACAAATACCATGGCAAAACCCACATTATCGGTTATTCCCGATGAGGCTATCGTTGGTAAGAATTGCCAATTGGTAATTATTAATTGAAAAACATCGTTCTCCGGGTATTTTTGCCCGACGGAGTCAATTTTTTTATAACTTTACTTCGTTATTATAACAGAGCATTAACAGGTAAAGCCGAAATAACATAAGAATACAGGTTTGTTTACGCGTTTATTAAACAGCAGTACAATTTACTCACGACAGCAATTAGCGTTCAATAAAAAAATAATCAGCATGAAAAAGAACATCCTCATTATTGTACAATGCATTGTGCTCTGCATTGTAATAAACAGCTGCAAAAAATCCGATTCGGGAAAGGATGGTGATGCCACGAAAGATACCATCTGTGAAGGAAATGGCGGCAAATCGTGGTTGCCCCTGGCGGTGCATAATCAGTGGAAATATACCATAGAGAGTCTGAACTTGGAGCCAAAACTTACTGTAATAAATTCAACCGTGGAGAATTCAAAAACCTATTGGGTTATCAGAGACTCCACAGGGCTAATGCAGCTCGGAGATCTATACCTGCGCGAAGACCCGAAATCACATAATCTGTATGCTCTCGATTTAAACTCATCTTCCGGAGAGTTTCTGTATTTACCGGCATCGCCGGAGCTCAATCAGTCGTGGATGTATTTTACGCATCTGCTAAAAGTTACAAATCTTGCCGCCACATATTCAACATCGACCTGTTCGTACTCCGATTTGCTGGAGGTGTCGGTGTATGATGGCATTAGTATCATAGACAAACATTACTACAAAAAAGGACTTGGGTTAGTCGGCACCGAAAGTTGTGGCGCTATGACCGGAATATTATTTAAATTGAACGCAGTGAAGCTTTATTAAATGAATTTGCGGCACCGCAATATCTTTTCTCGTTCATAAACACTTCCTGAGTTTGGAGTTAAAAAAAAATGTATTTTTGGTGAAAATTTATAGCATATGACGATTCTTGATAATTTATTGTACACCAAAGACCACGAATGGCTTAGGGTTGAAGGAAACGAAGCATATATCGGCATCACTGATTTTGCTCAGGGCGAATTGGGTGATATCGTTTTTGTGGAAGTAAACACTGTTGGCGAAACGGTTGCTATTGGCGAAACATTCGGCACCATTGAGGCTGTTAAAACGGTTTCAGATATGTTTATGCCTGTTTCGGGTGAAGTAACAGAGGCAAATCCGTTGCTTGAATCCAATCCCGAAACGTTAAATAAAGATCCTTACGGCGACGGTTGGGTTATAAAAATTAAATTATCAGATCCGGCTGAAACAGCCGTTCTTCTTACAGCAGATCAATACAAACAATTAGTGAACGGCTGATAACCGAAGCTCACTAGTGTACTCATAAAGCAGGCAATTCTGGTCGCCCTGACCCGTGCTGCCTGCTGTTTTTTTGCCTTATACTTAGCGGAAAAGCAGAACAATCAGCAACCTAAAAATGAATATCTTTGCAGCAATCAATAAATGTCTATGAACATTAGTGAAGGACTGACATTCGGGTTATTCATTGTATTTATCCTCACCTTGTTGTTTATCGACCTGGGCGTTTTCAGCCGGAAAAATCATGAGATAAAATTTCGCGAAGCCCTTATATGGTCGGCATTCTGGATACTGCTTTCGGTGGCTTTTTATTTTGTGATACTCTGGTTTGGGGAATACATTCACGGCGTTACCACACTCACTCAGGTCAAGGAACAGATTATTAAGTATCATCATCCTTTCGTGCTTCCTGAAGGGATTACGGACATACAGGCGGTTACCTTATATAACAAAAATCTTGCGCTGGAATATATCACCGGTTATTTAATTGAGAAATCGCTTTCGGTCGACAATCTCTTTGTGATGATTTTAATATTCTTTGCCTTCAACGTAAAGAAAATGTATTACAAATGGGTCTTGTTCTGGGGCATCATCGGCGCACTGATCATGCGGTTCCTGTTCATTTTCGGCAGTTCGGTCATCATACAGCGTTTTGAATGGTTCCTCTATCTGTTCGGTTTATTTCTGGTATTTACCGGCGTAAAAATGTTCATCACGCGCAACAAGGAAGACAAGAAAATAGATGTTTCCAGGCATCCTGCGGTTCGTTTTGCATCGAAATTCCTGCCGCTTTACCCGCGTTATGTCGGAAACCGTTTCTGGATAAGGAATAAAAAGAAGAAATTCTTATTTACACCATTGTTTCTGGTGTTGCTGGTAATTGAATTTTCGGATGTCATTTTCGCCACCGATTCGGTTCCTGCCATATTTTCGGTTACCGAAGACCCGTATATAGTGTTCTTCAGCAACGTATTTGCGATTATGGGATTGCGTTCGTTGTTTTTCCTGGTATTGAACGTAATGAGCATGTTCCGTTTTCTGAAGCACGGATTATCGGTATTGCTCACATTTATCGGCTTGAAGCTGTTATTTAATCACTGGCTTAAGGAAATAGGTTTCACAACGGCATCGTCGCTCTACATTGTATTGGGGATACTGTTAGTAAGCATAATACTTTCATTAATTTTTCCGGAAAAGAAGGACGCAAAAGAAGTTAATGCGTAAAAAAATCTACAGTTTGTTTGCAGGTTTTAAGAATTGATATATATTTGCACTCCCTTACGGGGATGTTCTTACACAAAAAAGAGTTTAGCTCAGCTGGTTCAGAGCATCCCGACTTTATGTCGGGAGGGTCACCGGCAGAGAATATTGAATAAAGGGAGTTTAGCTCAGCTGGTTCAGAGCATCCCGACTTTATGTCGGGAGGGTCACCGGCGGAGAATATTGAATAAAGGGAGTTTAGCTCAGCTGGTTCAGAGCATCTGCCTTACAAGCAGAGGGTCACTGGTTCGAATCCAGTAACTCCCACCAACAAAAAGCAAGGGTTTCAGAATTTTCTGAAGCCCTTTTTGTTTATGTATACAGTGTATATCCTATTTTCGAAAAACAGAGACCGGTATTATGTCGGCAGTACCTCTGATGTTGATGGCCGAATCAAGCGCCACAATACCGACCATGCCGGATTTACAGGACATTCAGGTGATTGGAAACTTCTTTGGAAAAAGGACTTTGATGGAAAATTTGCTGCACTGGAATTTGAGCGAAAAATCAAGAGTTGGAAAAGCAGGAAAATGATAGAAAAATTAATAGGCCAAGGCTCCTGAATATTGGTTCAGAGCATCCCGACTTCAAGTCGGGAGGGCCACTGGTTCTCCGTCGGCTGACGGACAGTAACAAAGTATTTAGTATTCAGTCGTTAGTAGTAAGACAAAAAAAGATGACCGCTTGATGCGGTCTTTTTTATTTTCGGGAATGGTCACTGGTTCTCCGTCGGCTGACGGACACTAACAAAGTATTTAGTATTCAGACGTTAGTAGTAAGACCAAAAAGGATGATCGCTTTATTGATTATTGAAAAAATCAATATATTTACAAAGGGAAATTTGCAATTGTACCCTGAGTATTCAGTCGGCACTTATCCGTTAATTCCATAACAATGAAAACAAAATTCAAAATTTTTCTGTTTCCGTTGTTAGCAATCGGATTAGTGATAATGCTTGCATACGGTTGTAAAAAAGCATCAAAAGACAGCAAACCAACGCCAAAACCTGCTCCAACACCAACATTGCATTTTCCATTTTTGACAACCTCCGCTGTAACCCTTATTACACAAACCACCGCCTCCTGTGGTGGTAATATTACTTCTGATAGTGGCTCGGCAGTTACAGCACGAGGCGTGTGTTGGTGCACAGGTTATGCAATTCCTACAATTGCCAACAGCAAAACAACAGATGGTACCGGTATAGGCAACTTTACAAGTGCGATAACGGGCTTAACGCCAAATACTCCTTACACGGTGATGGCGTATGCCACTATAAGCTCCGGCACATACTATGGCATCCCTATATCATTTTCAACACAACATGGCGAGGGCAGCACCGTAACTGACATTGATGGCAATGTTTATCATACGGTAACTATTGGAACGCAGGAGTGGATGGTAGAAAACCTGAAAACAACCAGATACAGAAATGGTGATAAAATAGGCACAACTACACCGGCAACATTAGATATAAGTGGTGAAATCACTCCGAAATATCAATGGGCTTATGATGGTAATGAAAGCAATGTTGCCGTTTATGGCAGATTATATACCTGGTATGCAGCCACCGACAGCCGCAACATTGCCCCAGTGGGTTGGCATGTCCCCACTGATGCTGAATGGACAACGCTGATAATCTATTGGGGTGACTCGCTTACTGCAGGTGGCAAAATGAAAGAAGCGGGCACGACACATTGGCACAGTCCTAATACCGGCGCTGATAACAGCAGTGGCTTCACGGCCCTTCCGGGTGGTTGGCGTGGCAGCAATTTCGCCGAGGTTGGTTGGTGCGGCAAATGGTGGAGTTCTACTGAGTACGTTACAAACTGTGCTTGGGAACGGACTTTGTTCTACGGTTACACAGGTGTACAAAGGAGTTGGCCCTATGAGTTTTGTGGTTTTTCTGTGCGTTGTGTGAAGGATTAGGATAGAACACGCCGGATTTATTGTCTGTTTTCCGTCGAAATTATTTGATCATTTTTATTACTCAGACGTTAGTAGTAAGACAAAAAAAAGGAAAGAGTCAATTGAATCTTTCCTGATTGATGTTCTGACAAAGACAGTTATTCGAACAGCCCTTCGGTAGAAAGGTAGCGTTCGCCTGTATCGTACGAGAACGTAAGTATTCTGCTGCCTGCAGGAATTTCAGGAAGTTTTTTTGCGACCGCAGCCAGCGAAGCGCCCGAGGATATTCCAACAAACAGGCCTTCTTCCCTGGCGGCTCTGCGCGCGTAATCAAACGCCTCATCTTTGCTGACCTGTATTACGCCATCAAGAATGGCGGCATGAAGGTTGCCGGGAATGAATCCGGCGCCAATGCCCTGTATCGGATGCGGTCCGGGTGCTCCACCGCTGATGACGGGCGAGAGCTCAGGCTCGACGGCAAAAACCTTCAGCCCGGAAAATTTTTCTTTCAGTACTTCGGCACAAGCCGTGATATGCCCCCCGGTGCCAACACCTGTTATCAGGTAATCCAGCCCGTCGGGGAAATCTGCCAGTATCTCTGCTGCTGTAGTTCTTTTGTGGATGTCGATATTGGCCGGATTATTAAATTGCTGAGGAATCCATGAACCGGTTGTGGTTGCTGCAAGTTCGTTCGCTTTTTCGATAGCTCCTTTCATGCCTTTTTCACGCGGCGTGAGTTCGAATTCTGCACCATAAACTTTCATCAGGCGTCTGCGCTCAATTGACATTGACTCGGGCATTACAAGAATAAGGCGGTAACCTTTCACAGCGCATACCAGCGCCAGTCCAACGCCTGTATTGCCCGATGTAGGCTCAATAATCACACTATCACTTTTCAGTAATCCACGCTGCTCGGCATCTTCAATCATTGCCAGTGCGATGCGATCTTTAATACTCGATCCAGGATTCGTTTTTTCTATTTTTGCCCATACTTCATGAGTACCGGGGAACAAACGGTTAATCCGCACGTGAGGCGTATTTCCAATGGTCTCTAAAATATTTTTTGCTTTCATACTCTGATTGTTTTAATCGGTTAAAAATAAGGACTTCATCAGTCTGTTTCCGCAAAGAAATTTGCAGAAATTCTATGACGTAAGCAGGTCGCCCTTGTCAGGATTCCATGCTCCGCATTCATTTTTTACAATATAGCTTTTAGTCTTGTCCTCTTTATCAATCACCTTCATTCCGTTCATAGGCGGAACATAAAAGTGTAATGAAACGGCAAAGGTTTCGCTGTTGTTTTCAATAGCGTGATAAATACCCTGAGGCACTTCTGCTATGGTATGGTTGACCAGCGGAATAATTCCGACCTGTTCCAGATTCGGATTATACAATACATTATCTGCCTTACCTGAAACGGAATATACACATCCGAATGAATCACCGTGATCATGTATATTGCTGCTCTTTCCGGGTTTCCAGTTCATAACAATGACCTCGAAATTTGAGGAACGGTATGCACATTTTCGACCGTAAGGCAGGTCTTCCGGATAGAGCAGATGGTCTGTCATATCGTCTGAGTTAAAATCGAATTTTTGCAATATCGCCTTGAAATCAGCCGGACCTTTTATCTGTTCTTTGGCTTCTGTGTAGCACTGTTCAATACCTTTAACCTTTTCGTAAAAATTCATGGTTCCTGTTCTTATTAATAATTGATTTTATGAAAAATTATCGTCGTTTACAACACTCTAAAAACTTGGTGATGATGACAATGCAAAGTTAGGATTGTTGCTTTGGATGTGTGCAATAACCGATTGATATACATCAGCCCGAGAACTGAAATAATTCATGTTTTGTCCGAGGAAGGTGTTTACCTGAAGTGTGCTGGAATTAATATTTTTTATGCAAGAATTTTGGTACGGACCCCAATAAAAAAGAGGCTGTCATTTTAATAACAGCCTCTTTTAATAAATATAGGTATCAGTGAACTGCTACTTGAGTTTCTTTTCAAGAGCGTCAACCCGGTTTTTAAGAGCATCATTCTCCGACTTCAGCTCTTTGATAGCCTGGAGCAAAACTGCAGTAAAGCCGCTATAGTTTACACCTAGCTGTCCATGCTCGTCTTTACTGGTAAGTTCAGGAAATTGTTTTTCAACTTCCTGAGCTGCAAAACCAATCTGAGTTCCTGCCGGATGCGACTCCTTATCTTTAAATTCAAAATAAATCGGCTGAATAGCATTCAGTTTCTCCAGAACGCCTTTGATAGGAAGTATTTTTTCTTTGAGTGTAGTATCAGAGAATTGAGTCAGACTGCCGGCTATCCACATATTTCCATTCTTATAAATCACGGCAGCATTAGACGGACTTCCTGATGTGCCGTTGCCTGCGATAAAAAGCGGTTCTGAAGAATTCCACAATGTTGCACTACCTGAAGAGCTGTTATATTTTCCAATGGTCAGTGCGGAAAACACATTCGCATTCGTATAATAACCCATGGCAACACTATTATCGGCCGATGCCACACTGACCTGTCCCATTGATACAGCATTGATGCCGCTTGCCGTAGTGGAATTACCCATTGCAACCGTGCGGTCATTGGTGGCATTTGTTTGTTGATTCATAGCAACAGAAGCATATCCGCTGGCTGTTGTGTGGTCATTCATTGCAAATGACTGATTACCGCTTGCGGTAGTGGAATAACCTGTCGCAGTGGAAATATAGCCTGATGCAAGCACTCCGCTTCCAAGTGCAACGGCATATTCGCGGTTTGCAACCACCTTGCGGCCAATAGCCACCGAATAGGTTGAATCTGCAATAGCAGAATCGCCAATTGCAATAGCCGATAAACCGTCGGCAATGCAATTATTTCCAATAGCAACAGCCGTGTTTTTGGTCGCTTTACTCTTATATCCCATCGCAGTACTCCACCACCCGGCGGCACGTGTTTCTTCTCCTGTGGCGAATGAAATATAGCCGGTTGCCATGGACAAATATCCGAAAGCCGTAGCGCCATCGGATGTTGCCTGAGCATTAAAGCCCGAAGCGGTAGAATAGTTGCCACGCGCCTTGCTAAAATAGCCCAACGCCACTGATCCGGTTCCGGAGGCCCAGGTTTCCTGACCAATACCAACTGAATAATTTCCGATTTCAGCAGCATCCCAAACGTTTGAGGATACATCACCCGCCCTGAAAGCGCCTTTTGAAGGGATAAACATCATACGGGTACTTGAACTCGCCGCCGGCGTATTTCCTACGTTTCCTGAAACAAGGAAGGTGCCGCCTGTTACGTGAAGTTTTGCTAAGGGGTTTGTATTTCCGATTCCAACACTTCCGTTATCAAAAATTGGAGCCAGGGTACAGGTGGCATTTGTTCCGTTTGATTTTACTATATAATTAGTCTGTGCGCATCCTAAAGGTCCGGTTGGTCCGGTTACTCCATTCGTTCCGGCAGCCCCTGTGGGTCCGGCGACTCCCTGAAACCCTTGAATACCCTGAATGCCTTGTACGCCTTGCGGACCGGTCGGTCCGGGATCGCCCTGAAGACCCTGTATACCTTGTACACCTTGTATTCCTTGCGGACCGCTGGGGCCGGTAACTCCCTGAATACCCTGAATACCCTGCACACCTTGTATTCCCGAAGGACCTGTAGGTCCCTGAATTCCCGGTACACCTTGAATACCCTGCACGCCTTGTGGACCTGTAGGTCCGTCAATACCGGCAACACCCGGGATGCCCTGAGCGCCTGTAGGTCCGTCAATACCGGCAATTCCCGCAGGACCTGTCGGCCCCATGGGACCGATAGCCCAACGCCATACAACGCCATCAAAATATGAAAATTGGTTTGCGTCTGTATCATAAACAAACAGACCTGTGGCCGGTGCGGTTATTGCAAGTTTCTGAACCGTACTCAGACGAGGGATGAGTATCCCCTTGTCCTGGGCGGACAGGTCGAGTATAGACGACTGATCTGGCATATTGGTGCCAATTCCAACGTTTTGCTGTCCATAGCTAAGACTGCTAAAAACGAATAAAAATGCTAATATACAACGCCTTACATGCTTTATTATTCCTGTCATGTTTTTTTGTTAATGTGGTAATATACAAAAATAACAAACCTATTTTAACCACGATAAAAATATTTTATTAATTATACAGATATTTGTGTTAATAAGTCAATTCAAATGATAGGAGTAATTGCGTTTTTCAGGGTTATTCAATAAATAATTTTTATTCATTCAAATTGCCTGTACAAGCATTGAATAAGCGCTCCGGTTTCTTAAAATTTGTTAAAAACAGAAAGGATAAAATTGTCGGATATAATTACAAATCAAATAATTATACATCAAAAAACAAAAAGCAGTTTTAAAAAGGTTGGTTATGTAATGAGAAATAACTTTCTTTGCACCCTTGTTTAACAAAAATCTTAAAAAACATGTCAGACATTTCAACAAGAGTAAAAGCTATCATAGTTGATAAGCTTGGTGTAGATGAAAAAGAAGTTACCCCCGAAGCAAGTTTTACTAATGACCTTGGCGCAGATTCTCTTGACACTGTTGAGTTGATTATGGAGTTCGAAAAAGAATTCAATATTGCCATCCCAGATGAAGAAGCTGAAAAAATCAGCACTGTTGGAGACGCGATAAATTATATTGAGAGCAATACCGCCAAGTAAGAAATCATACCTTAGATGACGTTGAAGCGCGTTGTAGTTACCGGTCTTGGTGCACTTACACCTATAGGCAATACCACGGCTGAATATTGGGAATCTCTTTTGAATGGGAAAAGCGGAGCCGCAGGGATTACGCATTTTGACTGTTCAAAATTTAAAACCCAGTTCGCCTGTGAAGTAAAGAATTACGATCCTTTAAAATACTTTGACCGCAAGGAAGCCCGTAAAGTTGACTTGTTCACACAGTATGGATTGGCTTCTTCTGAAGAAGCCATTAAGGATTGTGGTATCGACCTCACAACAATGAACCTGGATCGCTTCGGCGTAATCTGGGGTTCAGGTATTGGTGGTTTGGAAACATTTCATGAAGAAGTAATGGGCTTTGCAAAAGGTGATGGAACACCCAGGTTCAATCCATTCTTCATTCCAAAGATGATTGCCGATATTTGTTCGGGTCAGATATCTATAAGATTTGGACTTCGCGGACCGAACTTTACAACAGTTGCAGCCTGTGCATCTTCTTCAAACGCGCTGATTGACGCCCTGATGTATATCCGTTTAGGGAAAGCCGATATGTTTGTTACCGGAGGTTCGGAAGCGGCCGTAACGGTTGAGGGTATGGGTGGCTTCAATGCCATGCACGCACTTTCAGTTCGCAACGACGATCCCACTACTGCTTCAAGACCCTTTGATAAAGACCGCGATGGTTTTGTACTGGGTGAAGGAAGTGGCGCTGTAATCTTTGAAGAATTAGAGCATGCACTTGCCCGCGGAGCCAAAATATACTGTGAGGTTGCCGGAGGCGGACTTTCTGCTGATGCTCATCATATTACATCTCCCCATCCCGAGGGTGAAGGCGCAAAAAGAGTTATGCTTGCAACACTCGAAGATGCCGGAATGAAACCCGAAGATATTGATTATATCAATGCCCACGGAACATCAACGCCACAGGGTGATATAGCCGAGCCTAAAGCAATTATTTCCTGCTTCGGCGAACACGCATACAAACTCAATATCAGCTCCACCAAATCTATGACGGGTCATTTGCTTGGCGCCGCAGGTGCTGTTGAAGCTATTGCAGCCATACTGTCGGTTGTGCATGATATTGTTCCTCCCACCATCAATCATTTTACAGACGATCCTGAGATTGACAACAATCTGAATTTTACCTTTGGTAAAGCACAGGAACGTACGGTGAGAGCGGCCCTCAGCAATACTTTCGGCTTTGGTGGTCATAACGCATCCATTGTTTTCAAAAAGTTCGTAAAATAACGATCTAACCTGTCATTCTACGATAACATTACATTCCAAGCTCGATAAAGAACTGATTCAAAAGGTAAAAACCATTACAGGCTTTCGCCCGGCGAATCTGCATTTGTATAAGCTGGCATTCCGTCATAAATCGGTTGCACAGGAAGTAGTAAAAGGGGTCCGTAATTCGAATGAACGGCTCGAGTTTCTGGGCGATGCCGTACTCGGTTCCGTCATGGCAGACTTCTTGTTCAGAAGATATCCAACCAAAGACGAAGGCTTTTTAACTCAAATGCGCTCAAAATTTGTAAGCCGGGCCCATCTCAATAAGCTTTCACAAAAAATGGGACTTGACAAACTGATTGTGGTTGAAAACGACGGAAACAATGTGTATCGTTCCATGAATGGAGATGCGTTCGAAGCCTTTATTGGCGCTATTTACCTCGATCGCGGATACGATATAACCCGTAAAGTCATTCTGAACCGCATCATCAAATACTATATTGATATTGAAGAGCTGGAAGCGCGGGAAGTAAATTATAAAAGCAAACTTCTTGAATTGGCTCAAAAAGAAAAAACACAACTTGAATTTTTTATTGCCCAGGAAAAAGGAAAAGGATATTCAAAACAATACGTTATTGAAGCCCGCATCGACGGGGTAAGCCTTGGCTCAGGGCAAGGCTTTTCAATTAAAGAGGCCGAACAAAGTGCTGCTCAAAATGCCTATCTGAAACTTACGGCCGAATCTCAATAGCACCGACTTATCAATGTTTTTTTACAATAATATCAGGCGTGGTAATAATATTGCTTTCGTGTAACGCTCTGTCGGCAATGGCAGCATCAAACCGTATGGTGTCGTATTGTGAGAACGGGTTGTTGATGAAAAGCTCAATTTCTATTTCGCCATTCAGTGATTTATCGTCGCCTGAAGGAGTAAGGTCGGGAATACGGGAATTGTTGGATACGGGAAGATGCACTTCTTTATAAACGCCTTTTTGTTTTTCATAATAAGTGATAAAAAAATTGTAATGATACCGGCTCGAGGTATCATAGGGAGCAATGGTATCTTCAGGTCTCAGACCAACATCTCCGTCGCCATCGGTAAACGATATTTTCAGCTTACCTTTGTCGTCAATACCGGTGCTGTTTTGTACCTTTGTAAAACTCATGAATTCAATGTGCGGCTCGATAGGGTATGTTTCCTTTTTCTTGCAGGCAATGAACATCGCTGCAGAAAAATACAGAAAAACAATAAGTAATATGAACCGTCTGAGTTGCATCTGTCAATGAGAATTTATTATTACGCGAATCCCGTTTATAACGATATAAAGGTATAAAAAATTGTTCGAATCATCAGCGTTTCATCCCGATATCCTTAAGAAGCAAATCTTTGAAATTATCACTGATCAGGATTTTAATGAGACAGCATTGGATGTATTCAGGTTTCAGTTCCAGAACAACGAAGTTTACAGGCGCTATGCCGGCTTGATAAATATTGCTCCGGACGCGGTGAAACACTATTCGGAAATTCCGTTTCTGCCGGTAGAATTATTCAAATCACAAGCCGTAGTTTCATCGGCAGGAACACCGGCGCGTATCTTTAAAAGCAGCGGTACCACCGGGCAAATTCAGAGTAGTCATTATGTTTTCGATGAAATACTATATCAGAAAAGTATTGCTGCTTGCTTTAAAATTTTCTTTGGCGAAATTCGGGATTATACTATTCTCGGTCTTGTCCCTGATGTAAAAACACGGCCTGAATCATCGCTTGCCTACATGACAGATATGCTCATCAGCATAAGTGAAAATGAGGAAAGTGGCATATTTCTCGGAAATGAAGCGGTATTGGAGCAAAAAATCAACGAATTGTCGGAACAAAAAAAGAAGGTAATGCTTATCGGTTTATCGTATGCATTACTTGATATGGCTGAGAAATTTCCGGTTCGTGCTCCTGAGTTGATTGTTGTTGAAACAGGCGGTATGAAAGGCCGCCGAGAAGAACTTATAAGAGAACAGTTGCACGAACGACTTTGCGCAGGCTTTGGTGTTTCAAAAATTTACTCGGAATACAGCATGTCCGAACTGCTCTCACAAGCATGGTCTAAAGGCAATGGTATTTTTAATGTCCCGCCCTGGATGAAAGTACTGACACGCGATGCCGCCGATCCGTTTACGCTGCTGAATGCCGGTGAAAGGGGCGGCATCAATATCATTGATTTAGCAAATATTTACAGCTGCAGTTTCCTTTCAGTGCAGGATACTGGAACAGTTCATGATGACGGCAGCTTTGAAATTGCCGGCCGTTTCGACAACAGCGACCTGAGGGGCTGCAGCCTTTTACTGTCTTAATAAATCGCAAAAACCTTTGGCTGTTTCAATTAAAAAACTTAGGTTTGTAATGGAAAATCATAAAATTATTTTTAGATGAAAAGAACATTACTAATCATCGCCATAGCCGCAATCTCTGTTATTGGCGCATCATCATGCAAGAAATGCTATAACTGCCAGTATAAATATCAATTTATGGGTGACACGATACTTGTTCCCTTCCCGGAAGAGTGTGGCAAAAAAGCTGATCTCGACATTTGGAAAGCAAGCAAGGAAGCAGAAGCCAAAAGGCACGGTGTTACGCTCACCTGCGAATAAGCGAATCTGATTTTTATTTTATTACAGCGCCATCACTCGAGGCGTTAATAACTTCCATTATGAGTACTTCATCCTGCCAAACAGATTCCGCTGTGCAAGGAAGGCCGCCTTATCCGGTGCAGCTCCAGTTATATGTGCGTATGACGCTGGTTTTGTTCGTTGTGTCTGCACTTATGATTACCAGCACTTTGATTGCTGCTGCGTTTTTGCGCGATGAGTTGGCAAAACTGTGTATCTGCACATCCAATAAGCTGGCATGGGGCTGGATATTTTTGGCAATAAGCATACTGCTGTCACTGGTATCAGGTACCGCGGGCATTTTCTGCAGCTGCAGAAAGCCCATAGAGCAACGCCGTTTCATTCTTCCTTATACAGCACTGCTGCTGCAAACAGCGACCTTCATCACAGGTCTGATTTTTATGATTCTGTTCGGCGCTTACCTACTCAATGTAATTGGATAATTGATTATTTATTTTACTCTTATTCTGTTTCTGAAACAGTATAGGTAATAGTTGCTCCTGTAATATAAATATAACCAGAATCCCAATGTGGTGTTGCGTAGGCGCATAAGTAATATGCCTTTCCATTGCTGTTATCTATAATTACCGGTGTACTCGGAATTACAGTACTAGTTGAAAAACCGGGGTTGCCTGAAGAACTTGCCGTTGTAATAGTAGTGAATCCGTTGCCATTCATGACGTACGACCTTAATTCCATCGTCAGATCCGATGCTGAAGCATCAAAGTAATAAAATTTTACTGCAGTTACAACTGCTCCGTGAGGCAGGTATACCGGCGCAGTAATCCATCCGACGGCGGTGCCGGTAATGTATGCCTCTGTGAAGGTAAGACTATTAACATAACCATTTGCGGATGCTGCCGGCAGGAATGCATTTGTTGGTACAGAATAATAACAAACTTTTGGAGTGTTGTACTTAAACCCTGCGGCTTTAATGGTATCGTTACTGTATACTTTACCATTGAAATAACCGCCCCATTCCAAAAGGTTATTATCCTGGAAGCCAAGTGCGCCCCATGGTTTTGTGCCATCATTGAATTTTACCAGCCCGATAACTCCCGCGCTGTTACCATAATTATCATCCCAGCGTGTTCCCATTAAACCATAATGGTATGGATATCCAAAAACCGTATGCCCAAGTACTCCGGCGAAACTACCGGTAAGGTTGATACCTGTACCATTCACAGAGCCGTTATTCAAGCCGCGGATAGCATGCTGACCGGGCGTATGACCATATATTTGAGACGAAATACCTGTGGTAGTATCCTGTACATCCAACCTGAAGCCCGGAGCAGTTGTGCCTATTCCAACTTTCGCTCCGTCATTATAAATAGCGCTGTTTGCAATCCAGCTTGTTCCATTATAACGTAATGTTTGGCCGGTAGTTCCAATTACTAGAGGTCCGGTCGGTCCGGTAACACCTTGCAAACCGACAGAACCAGTTGCACCAGTTGCACCTTTAAGTCCTGTTGGCCCTGTAATACCCGTAATTCCTTGCAATCCTGCCGGTCCGGTCGGTCCGGGAGTTCCGGAAGCTGAGGCATAAAGGGCATAAGGAACAGATAAAAGTTGGCTCACACCGACAATATTATACACTACTCCACCCGATGGATCCGTCTCGGTTTTCACAAAATATGGACCTGCAGCCCAGTTGATTGCCGAAAAATTATCAGTTGTTGTACCGCCTCCTATCTCTATCATCACAAGTCCGTTTGCATTAGTTGTGGCAGAATGCGTCTCAGTATATACTGAGGATCCGCTGATAGACCCTTGCAAAATGCTGACACGTATTCCCACCAGATGATTGGTAACAAGGTTATTCGAATTATTGCGAACCACGGCCTGATAGCTAAACCTTTGTGGGCTCTGGGCCCAAGTCGTTCCAATAATTAATAAGGCACTCAAGAGTAATGTTACTTTTCTCATGACAACTATCGTTTAATTATTTTAAATGCTTTCACTACAAGTTTATCCTCGATTACATCTAGAAAATAGGAACCTGGCGTCAGATCGTTCATAGAAATAACAGTTTCATTCGTAGTCAGTTTTTTATTTGCAAGAAGATGCCCACTAATATCAAATAGCTTGTACGAAAAGGACTTAAGAAAACAGTTTTCAACCTTCAACGTTAGTTCGCCCGCCGTAGGATTTGGAAATACAGAACATTGCAACATGATTCCGGTATAAGTCTCCATTTCAGTGATAATAGATATTTCGAACGGCTGTTGAACACCTTTTGCAACCGAGCCTATTGTTGAGGTATCTGTTGTATAAACCACCTGACCTACAGTATAGCTTACCGTTCCTGAACTTCCAACAGCGTTACCACCGGAAGCAGTGACAGTGGTTTGTGCATTAAGTTTCGAAAGATAGATACTGCATAGTATCAATATTATGAATAAATGTCTGTTTTGTCGCATAGACTCTTGAATTGCGAAGTTTTTATAACACATTTCATGGAGAATATGAAAAGAGATTTCTCTCTTTGAATTGTTATTCTCGATTCAAATATAAAAAATAAACAAATCATTCACGCTAAACAGAGATATTTAACACTAAATGAAATGACAGAAGATAATTGTTTGCTTATTCAACAGAGTCACACCGTAATCGTTCTGTGAAATTATTTTTAGCGGGATGCTAAAAATTATTTAGAATCTCGGGGCTGTCATGTGCCGGAGAATTCACCGCTGAAGATATTTTATACGCTTTCATTTCCTCTGCAGGGTAAGGTTTCAGAAGCTCTAGCAATGCGCGTTCGTCTGTCTCTTCTAGCCATTTTTTTTCTGCTTCGCGTGCAAGTATAACGGGCATACGGTTGTGAATACCGGTCATCAGCTCGTTTGGCGTTGTGGTGATAATGGAAAAAGTGCGCAGTTCATTTCCTGCTGCATCCATCCAGCTATCCCAAATGCCGGCCATTGCAAACGGCTCCCCGGAGCGGAGCATGATGCGGTGCGGTACTTTAATTTTCTCTTTTTTCCATTCATAAAAACCATCAGCAGGCACCAGGCAGCGTCTTCTTTTGAACGAACTTTTAAAAGATGGTTTTTCCAGGATGGTTTCCGCACGCGTATTTATCAATTTATTTCCGATAGAAATATCCTTCGCCCAGAAGGGCACCAAACCCCAACGAAAATAGCTTAAAATACCGGGTTCAGCATTTGAAATTACACCTAAAAACTGTGTCGGGGCGCAGTTATAACGCGGTAAATACAGTTCATCAACGCTGATATCGAATCGTTCCTCAACGAGGTTTTTTGGCACCGAAAATCCGAATCTTCCACACATAACAGAACTGTTTAAGTTCAGAACGAAACTACTTTTATTTCAACGCGGCGATTCATCTTCATTTTGTCTTCACTGCGCGCATCAGGATAGAGCATTCTTGATGCGCCATAACCTTTGTGAGTCATCCGCTCCTGCTGAATACCTTCGTCGGTCAACCAGTCATTTACAGCCTTGGCGCGCATTTCAGAAAGCTTCTGGTTCCAGTCTTCAAGTTTATTGCAATCGCTGTACGACGACGGACAGTTCACATGCCCTTCAATCTCAATGGTAAGATTTGGATATTTTTTGAGCGTACTTACCAGATTATCAAGCGAAGGATAGGACTCGGGCAAAATTTTATCGCTGTTTCCGGAAAACAGGATATTATCAAAAATGATGTTGTGCCCGACTGTAATTTTATCAAGTTCCACTTTTAAATTAATCGTGTCAGCAATAGCACGCGTTTTTATTTCAGTCGAATAATCGAAATATCCGTAAGCGCTTATTTTAATTAAATACGTTGTTACGGATACAAGTGTGGCCGTTCCTCCGCTTACACTATCAAGCGTGATGATGGGCGGTCCCAGCGTATGTTTCTTGACAAATATTCGGATGTTGGATTTTACTGCGGTCTGACTTTCTTTATCAACAACCGTAATATTCAGAATACTGTGGTCATCTGCGTTTTGTACAGGCTTAGGCCTGTCTTGCTGATTCTCTGCCGGCACCACTTTTTTAGTTTCGGCCGGAGCCTTACAATTGCAGTAATGCAGTTTAATGATATGCCCTTTTCCGTTAGGATAGACATTATCCACAACCAGATAATATACTTCACCTTTTTTCACGGGAAGGGCTTTTGAATAACATGCTCCCGGCCCCGAATGTATAAATTCTGAGGGCGCATTTAATGAAAGTCCGGTCATGCTTTTTAATGAAACATCGTTGCGCGAAATACAGCTGCGTACCGGCTTTACCTTATTTTCTTTTACATCATCGCAAAAGGTTTTTCCTACAGCTTTAAACAGAATGAAATCGTAATCGTCTTTAAGTTCGAGCGGAATAATATCAAGGGTTAGCAAACAATCTCCCTTTGCCCTAAACCAGTACCATACCGTATTATGTTCCTTCTCAAAATTATACAGGCCACTCGGGCTTCCGCTAATTTCCATCACTGTTCCAAAACCTGAAGGCGCTGTTGTTGGTCCAAAAACACTGTCTTTTATTTCAATAGGATGCAGGCAATCGCTGTTCTCGGGCTTTAACACAAATTGTGTTTGTGCCAACGAAACAAGATGAAACATCATTATAAAGAAAAATAAAAAGAACGTTCTGTAATAGTGTGTCGCAACGCCGGCGGGGGCCTTATTATGCTCACCGCGACAAAAAAATACAGGAATGCGACAATTGGTTTTCATTTAGTTCTCTGTGTACTTCTGTGGATGCTGTTGAACTCTTTGTTTAAATTATTTTTGTTCTATCGTGTCTAGTTGGAAAGTATAATTGTTTTTTCGTCCAGCACGTTGCCCCCTTCGCTCATCAGTTTAACAAAATACGCACCATTGTTACCATTGCCGGGGCGCCATTTTATATTTTTCTGCAAGGGTTTTAATTTAATATTGTCCACTTCGCGTGATGAGGAATCATAAATCCGTATGTATGCAGCATCTTCCTGATTAAACGAAAAAGTAAATGAATTATTTGACGGATTCGGGAACACTTCGAGCATTCCGCGACCCTGTTTTTCATATTGCGGCACACTGCTTGCCTGCGGAATACCTACAGCAAAGGTATATTCACCGGGTTTCAACGTGTCTATTTTAATATTGCCCGCAGTTGATGCGCCTTGTTTTGTAAAATGAACCCGCTTCCAGTCATCGGCAACATTTCTGCGATAAAGAAGCACCAGTGAATCAACAGAGGCTGCCGTCGGCAACAGTATATTATCCAGGTATCCGCTCGAGGTGCTGGTTGTTCTGTTGTATTTGAAAAGGGCTGTTGCATGAAAGCCTTGAGGGAAAATGCCGTCCACTTTCCAGTAACGGTAATCGGATAAGCGGTTGATGGTAGGGTCGGGCGTTTTAAATGGGTCGGGGGCAACAAAATTATGCTCCACCCGCACAAAGGCTGAATCGGTAATGGTAGTTGTATTTAACGAAAAATAGGTCGTCGGAAAATCTTTGTTTCCGGTGTTTTTAATAATCTGATAGCAATCGGTTGTTGCATCTGATATTTTTTCTTCTTTGTCCATCATTACAAAATCCGGTGTGAATGGCACATTGAAGGTTTTAGAACCATATTGTCCTGAGAATTTTATGGTATCAGTATACTGTTGCCAGTTATTTTTCATGAAGGTAACCTCAAGAATATTTGAATTGGCGAAAGCCGGAGCATGGTCCAAGCGCTGCCTCACAAACACGGTAGTGTTATTTCCATTTGTATTGAAGGAATCAATTGAAAAATGCGGGAATCCTGCATTAAACACCCATGCATTAAAAAAGTCGTGCATGTCAACGCCTGTCTGAAGACTCAGAAAATCGCGAAGTTCAGTTGAAGAGCAAGGCTTAAAAGCATAAGCATTCATCCAAGCCTTTACAGCTGTAAAAAATAAATTATCACCCAGATATCCACGGAGTGTGTGAACCACATCAGCACCCTTGTCGTACACCGTTTTTCCATACGTATATTCATGTGGAATACCGTATAATGCCCTGTATCCGGCATCTTCAACATGGCAAAACTGTACTACATCTTTGTGTTTATCGCGCGTGTATGTCTTGGAAACTTCCGCTCCGTAAATGCCTTCAAAAAACACCGATTCGCTGAATGTTGCCCAGCCTTCGTTAATCCACATATCGCCGGCCGTACGGCAGGTAACCAAATCGCCAAACCAGCTGTGTGAAAGTTCATGTGCATACAGATATTCATATCCCAACGAGCCGTTGAGTACGGAGTTCGGATAAGCGATGTTTGTTGCATGTTCCATAGCACCCGCCGAAAAGGGTACGCCCACGTATCCAACACGTTCCCAACGATAAGGCCCATAACGGTTCTCAAATACGGCAAGCACATTTTTAAGATTAATAAATCCGTTCTTCGCATCAGTAGTATCGTAGGGTCGAACGTAAAGTTTAATGGGAATGTTGCCGGCGATTCCATTATACGTGTCGCTTATGCACGAAAGGTCTGCAACTGCTACAGAAGCCAGATAGCTGGGTACATTGTTATTCAAACGCCAGTAATAGGTGGAGGTTCCGTCGCCGTTGTCGGTTACGGAAATAAGCGTACCGCCGCATACGGCCTTGTTTGTATTTTTTACGCGGATGTGGCAATCATAGGTGGCGCGGTCAACAAACTCATCGATACACGGAAACCATGCCCGACCGAAACAATGCGGGTCGGAGGTAAACGCTACACCGATGTTATAAGCGTAAGTGCTGTCATTGGTGAAATAAAAACCGCCCCAACTGCCGTCCTCCTGCGGATGACCGTGATACCTTACTCTCATAATCAAGGTATCGCCCATGTTGATGGCCGTTCCCGGAAATACAGAAAGATTGGTGTCATTATAAATAAAATTTGCCGTCGGAACGCCGTCAATCAGCACGGAATCAATGACCATTGTGAGCAGTTTAAAATTGAGTTTGCTTACATTGTTGATTCGTGGTGTTACTTTAATATCGGTATAACCGGAAATTGTTTTTGTTGATAGATGGACGATGTCGAGTCGAATATCATAGTTCAGAACGTCAAGAGTGTCGGAAACTATTCCCGGAAGCGTGCGGACCGTTGCGAATGAAAAACACGGAATAAGAATAACAATATTCAGGATAATTAATCTCAGCGTTCGGAGTAATTTCATGGAATGAATTATTGAAAGATTTTTAATAATACCACTATTTTGTTCCGGTATGTCCAAATCCGCCGGCGCCTCTTGAAGATTCGTCAAGTTCGTCAACTGCATTCCACTCGGCCTTTTCATGTTGCGCGATTACCATCTGTGCAATGCGTTCGCCGTCTTTCACTTCAAATTCTTTATCAGACAGATTTACCAGAATAACTTTTACTTCACCGCGATAATCGGCATCAATGGTGCCGGGTGTATTCAACACGGTGATTCCTTCTTTAATAGCCAGTCCGCTGCGCGGCCGAATCTGTGCTTCATACCCTTCAGGGAGCTGTATATATATACCTGTCGGAATCATGGCGCGCGCCAGAGGTTTAAGAATAACCGGACGTTCTATATATGCCCGCAAATCCATACCGGCGCTGTGGTCGGTTTCATAATGTGGCAGCGCGTGATGCGAACGGTTCACGATTTTTATAATCATCGTCTGAAAATCTTTTTAAAACTTAGTTTTGAGATGAGCTCATGTTCCATGTAATACACAACAACGATAAAGGTCACGAAAAATACAGAATTCACGGTTAGTCTGAGCCAGTATAACTGTATATCCAGCAATGCGCTGATTCCATAGAGCACCGCAGATAGTATCAGGAATGTAAGTATTCTTTTGAGATCGTAATAGATGTAATAGTGTCGTTGCCCGAGAATAAAGGAAACCACCATCATACAAAAATAGCAGATAAATGTGGCCCATGCCGAACCCATAAAGCCCAGAACAGGAATAAGCGTTAAATTAAGAATGATTGTTATAATGGCTCCGAACAGCGAAATATAGGCGCCAAACCGTGTTTTATCGGTGAGCTTGTACCATATTGAAAGATTGTAAAACACTCCCAGAAAAAGGTTCGCCATAAGCAGTATCGGCACAACAGGCAGTCCGACATAATATTTTTCGCCAACAAAGAATTTTACAACATCGATATACATCATCACGCCCAAAAAAATCAGCGAGCAGGCTAATACAAAGTACTTCATTACATCGGCAAACACCTGTTTTGCGTTGGAATCTTTGGCGTTGGCAAAGAAAAATGGCTCTGCCGCATATTTAAATCCCTGTATGAAAATGGTCATCAGAATGGAAATCTTGTAACACGCCGTATATATACCCACTTGTTCCATTGCAATATCTTGTGGCGACAGGTATTTCAGAAATATCCTGTCCATGGTTTCATTAATAATTCCGGCGAGCCCGAAAATAAGTAAAGGAAGAGCGTACTTCAACATTTTTTTCAGCAGCGGCCAGTCGAAACTGAAATGAGATTTACCCCCGCTCAGGAATAGGAAGAACAGCGTAGCGCCGCTTGCAATGAGGTTTGCAATGAAAATATAGCCAACGCCTGTATTTTCATTATAGATAACTGAAATTACATGTGTAAGTATTCCGTGTTTCAATAAATAAGGGCATAACAGAAGATAAAAAAGATTCAGTATTACGTTAATCCCGATGTTCAGTATCTTGAAATAGGCAAACCGTTTTGCTTTATTTTCGGCGCGTAGTTTTGCAAAAGGTATGGTTGATAAGGCATCGAAGGCAATAATCATGGCAAACCAAACAACGTACTCGCTGTGTTTGGGATGAAGTATGAGGTCGGCAATGGGTTGTGCAAATGCCCAGGCAAACAGAATGAACAACACAGAGCTCACCGAAAGGCTTGTCAGAATGCTTGAATATACCCGATCCTTATTATTCTCATTATTATAATACCTGAAAAATGCTGTTTCCATGCCATAGGTCAGCAGCACAATAAGGAGTGATACGTATGCATACATTTCGCCAACAACGCCATAGCTGTCAGGTGCAAAAATGCGGGTGTGCAGCGGTACCAACAAGTAATTGAGCAGACGTGCAACAATAGTGCTTGTACCGTAAATGGCTGTCTGCCCTGCAAGTTTTTTTAAGGGGTTCAATCTGTGAGGTGTTTACAAAACAAAAGTAATAAAATTAGCATATGCCGAAGCAGGATTAAAACGCATGTTGTACAATCGTATTGTGTGGTGGTCTTCATAAAAAAGCCCACGGCTTTGACAACCATGGGCTTTTTGTTTTCTTAACATCAAATCAGCCAACAACAACGGTATAAGTAACACCGTTAATCACAACGTAGATAATATTGTCGCAGGTGCCGTCGCCGTAATCAACGGTAATAGTTGCATATCCCGGATTAATAATATCAATTTTGCCTTTTTTAATGTACCAGCATCCCACCTGCACTTCAAGAGGAAGCGTTATATTTACAGTGAATGTTGCGCCATTAATATCAACCCCGTTGGCCGAACCGCTGATGCGGTACTCATCGTCAAGCCAGTTCATATAGGTATTGTATCCTGCAAACCATTCGTTCTGGCGGGTTGATGTCCAACTGATGGTTCCGTCAGTGCTTGTCACACTTGCGCCGGTTACATTTACCGAGTAAATAGGGTGTCCGGCCTGGTTGTGCCCTAGATTGGTGATTACTTCTGTTCCGGTAACCGAATAGTCTTTACCGCTGATGATTTCATGGAAATTCTGAAGTGTTGAAGTTACAACGCTATTCGAATCAATATAAGGTGCTGATATGGTAGAAATTATTTTTCCGCTTCGGATAATGCCGTCGGTTCCAGTGCATGCCGTTCCAAAATCAAGGGTTATGGTTTTCGGATAACTGAATCCTCCCGGCGTAATGTAAGTTACCGGGCATCCCTGAATTGTATCCTGAATATTTTTTGATCCCGTGTAACGGGCACCCTTGTTCACTTCATTGAACACATGGCTGAAAATATTGTCGGCAGTAGAATTATCCTGTGCCGAACGGTAGTTTGCCTTTTTGTTAGAATCATCGGAAGTGTTATCCTTTTTACAAGATGTGAATATGGCTCCTGATGCGAAAATCGCAATTAGGATCATGACGAACGCTTTTCTTCCTTTCATGGCTATGGTTTTTTTGGCTTGGTTAAACAGATGTTTGATTTGTGGGGTTCCACTGTTTGAACGAATGCCGTGCAAAATTTATTGCACAGTCTTATCCATTGCCGTGAAACTCCCCGTGACAAATATAGAATTTTTCATTGTCCCTATGCACTAAATCACTGTTAATAGCAAAAATAAGGGATTCAAAATATTATTACCTTTGCAGTCCTGTTATTAAATAGAGCGACTAAAAATAATGTAATGAGAATAATCATACCGATGGCCGGAATGGGTAAACGCATGAGGCCTCATACTCTTACTATCCCCAAACCGCTTATTCCGGTTGCCGGAAAGCCCATCGTTCATCATCTCGCCGAAACAATAACTTCAACGGTTAAAGAGCCTATAGAGGAAATTGCCTTTATTATCGGGGATTTTGGAAAAGAAGTAGAACAAAGTCTGCTGGATATCGCGGCAAGTCTCGGTGTTCCCGGTACGATTCATTATCAGCATGAGGCACAAGGAACCGCCCACGCTGTTCTGTGTGCCGCATCGGCATTGAAAGGACCGGTTGTTGTGGCTTTTGCCGATACACTGTTCCGAGCCGATTTTACCATTGACACCAAAAAAGACGGCATCATATGGGTACATAAAGTTGATAATCCGTCATCATTCGGCGTAGTGAAAGCCGATGCGAACAACATCATCACAGATTTCATCGAGAAACCAAAAGAATTTGTTTCAGATCTGGCAATCATCGGTATTTATTTTTTCCGCGACGGCGAAAATTTAAAAAAAGAATTAGACTATCTGATTGATAATAAAATTACCGGAAATAATGAATACCAGCTTACCGATGCGCTTAAGAACATGCAGCTGAAAGGCATTCGGTTCTCTACAGCAGTTGTTGATGAATGGCTCGATTGCGGAAATAAAAATGCCACGGTATCGGCCAACGGCCGCATGCTCGATTTTCTTCCCAAAGAAAAACAGATTTCTGCTTCGGCAGCGACCACTACAAGTATAATCATACCTCCTTGTTTCATCGGAGAGAATACCGTAATTGAACATTCGGTGATTGGACCGCATGTAAGCATTGGCAATAACACAACAATTACCCGTTCGGTTATCAGCAACAGCATAATTCAGGATTATTCAATGCTTACGCATGTTGTGCTCGATAATTCAATGGTGGGAAGTTATGCCGTTTATACCAAAGATGTAGATGTTATAAGCCTGGGCGATTATTCTGTTTGTGAATAATAATTGCAGGTTCACGGAGTTTTAATCCAATGAACATGAGAAAATTTCTAATAGTTGCCCTTATAATCCTGATTCCGGGGTTTGTTATGCTTTCATGCAAAACAAAGCAGCAATCCAAGCAGGGAGCTCCTGAAATGCCTTCCGGGAAAAGGCTTACGCCGGAAGAATTGCTGCAGAATACGGCATTGTTTCTTGATGCAAATAAAGAAAAATTTCTGGGTAATGACGATAAAGCGCTGGGGCTTTTTGCGCAATGTATAAAACGAAACCCGGCCTATGATCCTGCTATGTACGAGATGGCATCACTGCTGAATAAGCGCAGACAATACGAAGATGCTCTGGTGCTGATACGAAATGCAATGAAGTACAATCCGGGCAATAAATGGTATCAGGTATTGCTCGCAGAAATTCTCATGAATAAAAGGGATTATAATGACGCCGTTAAAGCATATAAAACCCTTTGCGAAAAATTTCCGAACGACCTTGAAAATTATTATAAATGGGGCGAAGCATGCCTGTATGCGGGCAGCTATTCCGATGCTATAAAAGCATATGACGCGATTGAGAATAAGACAGGAATCTCTGAAGATATTTCCATTCAGAAAGAAAAACTGTACCTCCAGATTAATAAGCCCCAAAAAGCGATTGAAGAAATAAATGCACTGATAAAGCAGTATCCCAACGAAACAAAATATTATGGGCTTTTGGCTGATTTGTATATGGCCATAAATCAAGCAGACAAAGCGTTTGAAACCTATCAGAAAATTCTGCAGATTGACCCCAACGACCCCGTAGCCCATCTGTCTCTGTCAGAATATTACAGAGTGCAAAATAAAAAAACAGAATCATTCGAGGAACTTAAAAAAGCCTTTTCAAGTCCGGCTCTGGATATTGATACTAAAGTAAAAATATTGCTGGACTATTATACGGCCGCCGGTAATAATAAAGAAATCTCGGAACAGGCTTATACACTCGCCAATTTGCTTATTCAGGCACATCCTGATGATGCAAAAGCATATTCTATTTATGGCGATTTTTTAGTGCGCGATAAACGCTATAACGAGGCCAGAGATACGTACCGCAAAGTTATTTCCATTGACAGCAGCCGCTATGTGATTTGGGAGCAATTGATGTTTCTTGAATCAGAACTGGGCGACTACAATGCCTTGTTGAAAGAAAGTGAACGCGCCATCGATCTTTTTCCCGAGCAGGCGCCGCTTTACATGTTCAACGGAGGTGCACATCTCCAGTTAAAAAATTATTCCGGCGCTGTCAAAATACTCAATATTGGATTGAAATTGGTGGCCACAGATAAATCATTGCAGTCAAAGTTTTACACCTACTTAGGCGATGCCTATTATAAACTCAATGATGCCGACAATTCTTTTGTTTCATACGAACTTGCACTGGCGGCCGACCCACAGAACGACTATGTAATGAATAATTACGCGTACTACCTTTTATTACAGGGAAAATACACAGAAAAAGCTGTTGCAATGGCAAAAAAGGCAAACGACCTGAAACCCGGAAATGCCAACTATTTGGACACATACGCCTGGGCTTTGTATAAATCAGGCAAACTGGATGAAGCCATTCAATATCAGGAAAAATGCATGCAGGCCGGTGGCGATAAAAATGCATCTGTACTTGAACATTACGGCGACATGATGTTTAAGTCGGGGAATAAAGACAAAGCTGTGGAATACTGGCAAAAAGCCGCTTCAATTACAACCCCATCAGAACTGTTGAATAAAAAATTAAAGGATAAACAGCTTTATGAGTAAAACAGCGGCCGCAAGTCTGCCATTTCTGTTGTGTGTATTTCTACTTTCAATTCTTGTTGTTTCGTGCAAGACCGAACGCCAGGTTATCATGGAGCCCATCAGGGAGCAGGGTCCGGAATACCTATTTCAACAGCTTAAAAAAAACGAATTGCAGTACAATACCTTATCGGTAAAATTTTCCGCCGAAGCCGAAGTGGATAACAAAAATCAATCGTTCTCGGGCAATCTGTACATTATCCGCGATAGCCTTATTTGGGTATCAATACAAAAATTCGGATTGGAAGCCGCACGACTGATGCTTACCAATGATACGGCAAAAATGATAAACCGTATCAATAATACCTATTTTATTGGTGATTTCGATTATGTGAATGAACTGTTCAATACCGATTTTGACTTTGATATGATACAAGCGCTCGTTACCGGGAACGACTTTCGCTATTATGAAAGTACACAGTTCAGGGCAACGGTTGAGAATAAAAATTACAAGCTCAGTACGGTCAACCGAATTAAACTGAAGAAATTCGTGAAGCGAGACAAAGAAGCTCAGAAAGTGCTTATTCAGGATATCTGGCTCGACCCCAAAACCTTTAAAATTGAACACATTCTGCTTAAGGAAGTAAAAAATCAAAACCGGAAGTTCGAATCATTTTATTCTGATTTCACCGACCTGGAAGGACAAATGTTTCCAAACACGGTAAAGTGCGAGATAACAGAAGAAAAAAAGATAACGGTAAATATACGTTTTGATAAGATAACGCTGAATAAAATAGAAACCGCGTCTTTCAGAATTCCCCAGAGTTACCAAAGGGTAGAAATGAAAAAGTAAAAATCATCGGGTTATCACGCGACCCAACACACCATTTGCCTCGCGGTATTGTTTTTCGTACTCCTGCAGTTTAGCAATAAGCAGCATACACTCATCAATTTCTCCGTTTTCCTGAGCAATCTTTATGTTGTCCTGAAACTGCTTCTTCTTTCGTTCCAGCTGCCGCGACTTAATTGCATGCAGGGTAGACATTACGTCGCGCGTCAGTACTTTTTTGTCGTCATCGCCATGTACAGGCACATGGGTATTATTTTTTGCTTCCCAGTTGGGACTTAACTGGTGCGGATTACTCAATAAATCAACAGACAGTTTTGAAATGGCCGCATCCCCATGGTTTATAAAATACTGTTGATTCGGAGGCGTTTTCTCAGAAACCAGTTTCATATAATCATCAAAAACCTGATTGTACAAAGTATTGGTGAATTCAATCGTTAATGCCTGCGCAATATCCTGTATAAAAGCCGAAACCGTGAGCGTATGATATTCTTTATGTCCTTTCTCATCTTCGTTTGAAAACTGCATTTCCATTTCACCGTAATTCAGCAATAACGAAACCAGATGTTTTTCATGGGCCTCGCTGTCGAACGGATTAAACAGAATCTGTGGTTCCGCATCGAATGTTGTTGGTTCGGGCGCCTCATCTTGCTCGTCCTGCCCGGCGTTTTTTTTCAACCGTGCCCGCAGCACCTTGTTTAACTCATTCCACAATACCTGTTCGCCCACGTCCAGCCGCCCGCTGCATTCTCTCACGTAAAATTCTCTCGATACGGCATCCGGAATAATCGAAATCGTTTGCACAATTTCTTTTACCAGACCCGCTTTTTTAACCGGATCACCACCTGCCTCTTTCAGCAGCAGGTTCGATTTAAAAAAAATGAAATTTACTTCGTTGGAACGAATATAATTATTGATTTCTTCCCGACTGTGGCTTCTCGCGTATGAATCCGGGTCTTCGCCGGCAGGCAGCATTACAATTTTTACATTCATGCCTTCCTGAAGTATCATATCGGTACCCCGAAGCGATGCCTTGATTCCCGCTGCATCTCCGTCATAAATAATCGTAATGTTGGGTGTGTAGCGGCGTATCATTTTAATTTGCTCGGTAGTGAGCGATGTTCCTGATGATGCTACTACATTCTCAATACCCGCCTGTACAAATGAAATTACATCGGTATTGCCCTCTACCAGATAGCATAAGTCGGAAGAGGTGATGCTGTTCTTTGCAAAAAAGATTCCGTAGAGGGTTTTGCTCTTATTGTAAATTTCCGATTCAGGACTGTTGACGTATTTCGGCTTGCTCTTGTCAGATGAAAGAATGCGCCCGGTAAACCCCGTTACTTTTCCCGAAAGGTTGTGAATAGGAAACATCACGCGCGCCCTGAAACGGTCGTAATACTGATCTTTGTCTTTCTCGATAAGCAGCCCCGACCTTACCAGCGACTCAGGACTATACCCCGATTTGATGGCAAGCGTTGTGAAATCGTCCCATTTTTCCAGACAATAACCCAGTTCGAATTTGCGAATAATCTCAGGCGTGAATCCCCGTTCTCTGAAATACGTTAGCCCAATGGCTTTTCCTTCTTCAGCTTCATGAAGGTTGTGCACAAAATGCTTTGAAGCAAATTCGGTAATGTTAAGTAATGTTTCGCGCTCGGTGAGCGCCTGCTGTTGCTCAGGACTGATAGCCTTTTCCTCAATTTCAATATTGTATTTCCGGGCAAGGTATTTGAGCGCTTCAGGATATGAATAGTGCTCATGCTCCATCACAAAATTTACCGAATTTCCCGCTTTCCCGCAGCCAAAACACTTATATATGCCCTTGGCCGGCGATACCGTGAACGAAGGTGTTTTTTCGTTATGAAAAGGACAATGACCGAGCATATTCACGCCACGTTTTTTCAGCGTCACAAAATCGCCAATCACCTCGTCTATGCGGGCTGCATCAAGTATTGCCTGTATGGTATCCGGTCCTATCAATTGAGGGTTGATTAAAACGCTAAATTAACCTAATTTTCCCTTGCCGGGAAATAATTTCAGCGCGAAAAAGAGAACATAACAGATAACAAGAGCATCATCTCCCATTATTAATTATCCGGGGCTGATTATTTAATTCCCTATTTTTGCCTGCAAACCGGGTATTTTGGTAATGAGAATAAAATTTCATTTTCTTTCCGTGATTTTAATAATTGCGGTTCTTGGAGCAT
Source organism: Bacteroidota bacterium (assembly GCA_037133915.1). Taxonomy (NCBI): domain Bacteria; kingdom Pseudomonadati; phylum Bacteroidota; species Bacteroidota bacterium. The sequence goes on along the minus strand of JBAXND010000006.1, from coordinate 90,040 downwards.
GTAAAACAACAGAACATAAGCTGCCATCAAAAGAAATCAAAGGCACGCCGCAGCAGGTAGCTGAATGTTTTTTCAAATACCTCGGCGACCTTCGCTTTGACGAAGCACGACAACTTGCTACCGAAAAAACCATCAAAACGATAAACTTTGTAGAAACCCTTTCGCAATTGGGTGGCGGTGGTCAAATCATACTGCACGATAATAAATCGGAATGCACCGGCTGTATGATAAACAATGACGAAGCAATATGTTCCTACCGCACCTATTCCGGAGGAGAACAAAAAGTGTATCTGCTTAAACAAAAAGGTCGCTGGAAAGTTGACCTGCGTAAGGATGTCACTGAAAAAAAATAGAGAATTCAGTTTTCGTTTTTAATGCAAATCCAATATCTATTATTGGACGTCATATGTTAATTTCACAAAAGAATATCTTTTTTTTTCATTTCAGACAACCTTTTATATTTTATCGCTGTCTTGAAGGTGTTAAACCCTAAATTGTGCTTCGGTGTTTTAACGTCCCTAAAGGCACCGGCACTAAGACCAGTTCCCATAATTATGTAAACAGTCCCGGTGAAAATCGGGACTGTCCCTTTTATTGCTGCCGCCAAATGATCTCCGTTTCACATTTTTTTCTATCTTTGCACCCTTTATCTGGCGACTACACAAAACACTGAAAATGAGCAGTAAATACAACGAATACAAACAACTTGAGCTGACACGGATAGCCGGCGAAATCGGACGGTTTTGGGAAGAAAACAATATTTTTAAGAAAAGCGTGGAAACCCGCAAAGGCTGCACGCCCTACGTTTTTTATGAAGGGCCGCCATCGGCCAACGGGAAACCCGGTATCCACCACGTTATGGCACGCGCCATCAAAGACCTGTTCTGCCGCTATAAAACGCTGAAAGGGCACCTTGTTGAGCGCAAAGCCGGTTGGGATACACATGGTCTTCCTATCGAAATTGCAGTTGAAAAAACACTGGGCATTACTAAAGACGATATCGGGAAAACAATATCAATTGCCGATTACAACAATGCCTGCCGCAAGGAGGTGATGAAATATAAAGACCAGTGGGATGACCTTACCGTGAAAATGGGCTACTGGGTTGACCTCGAGCATCCTTATATCACATTCGACAACAAATATGTGGAGAGCGTATGGTACCTGCTCGGCAAACTTTACGATAAAGGACTGCTTTATAAAGGATATACCATTCAGCCTTACTCTCCGGCAGCAGGCACCGGCCTGAGCTCACACGAACTCAACCTTCCGGGCTGCTACAAAAATGTGAAAGACAGCTCGCTGGTGGCCCAGTTCCGTGTTGTTGCAGATAAACATCCGGTAACGGAATCGCTTGTGAAATCAGCAGGTTCGGAATTATTCTTCCTCGCCTGGACAACAACTCCCTGGACACTGCCTTCAAATACGGCGCTGGCCGTTGGAAAGAATATAGAATATTCGGTAGTAAGCACGTTTAATCCATACAGCTACCAACCTGTTAATGTTATTCTGGCTACCGCTTTGATGGAAAAATATTTTCCTGAAAAAAACGCCGGTCTGGCCATGGAAGATTACAAAGAAGGCGACAAAAATATTCCGTTCAAAGTTCTCGGAAATCATAAAGGGTCAGCTCTTGCAGGGATGCGGTATGAACAGCTGATGCCTTATGCACAGCCTGCAGACGGGGACGCATTTGTGGTGATAGTTGGAGATTTCGTTTCTACCGAAGACGGCACCGGCATTGTGCATATTGCCCCCAGCTTTGGTGCCGACGACTTCCGCATGTCAAAACAGTTCGGACTCGGCTCTCTTACGCTGGTAAATAAACTGGGAAAATTTGTAGATGCGATGGGTGAATTTGCCGGTCGCTTTGTTAAGAGTGAATATTACCCGGACAACGATCCTATGCGTGAGCAAAATGTGGACGTTGATATCATTATCAAATTAAAAAAAGAAAATAAAGCTTTTAAAGCCGAGAAATACGAACATTCCTATCCGCATTGCTGGCGAACCGATAAACCCATTCTTTACTATCCGCTCGACTCCTGGTTTATCAAAACCACAGCCTACAAAGAGCGAATGATTGAATTGAACAAAACGATTAACTGGAAGCCCGAAGCTACCGGTACCGGACGATTCGGCAACTGGCTCGAAAATCTTGTGGACTGGAATCTTTCGCGCTCGCGCTTTTGGGGTGTGCCCTTGCCTGTATGGGCCAATGCCGACCACAGCGAACGCATCTGCATAGGCAGCATCGAAGAACTGCTGAAAGAAATAGACCGCTCGGTAGAAGCCGGTTTTATGAAAGCAAATCCTTACAGCGACTTTATTCCCGGCGATATGTCGGTAAGCAATTACGCAAAAGTTGACCTGCACAGACCTTATGTTGATGAGATTGTCCTTTCTTCGCTCACGGGCGAGCGCATGTACCGCGAAACCGACCTTATTGATGTGTGGTTCGATTCAGGAGCCATGCCTTACGCACAATGCCATTATCCGTTCGAGAACAAAGAATTTTTTGATACAAATTTCCCTGCCGATTTCATCGCCGAAGGCGTTGACCAGACACGCGGATGGTTTTTTACCCTGCATGCCATTGCCGTGATGCTGTTCGATTCAGTTTCATACAAGACCTGTGTTTCAAATGGATTGGTGTTAGACAAACTCGGGAATAAAATGTCGAAACGTCTGAACAATGCCGTTGACCCGTTCGAAACCCTTAATAAATACGGTCCTGATGCAACACGCTGGTATATGATTACCAATGCGCAGCCCTGGGATAATTTGAAATTTGACCTCGAAGGTATTGGTGAGGTACAACGTAAGTTTTTCGGAACATTGCACAATACCTACGCTTTCTTTGCGCTTTACGCGAATATTGACGGGTTTACTTATACCGAAGCGGAAGTGCCGATGGCGTCACGTCCTGAGATAGATCGTTGGATACTCTCAGAACTGAATACGCTTATTAATGATGTTGACGGCTTTTATGCTGACTATGAACCCACCAAAGCAGGTCGTGCCATTCAGAATTTTGTGGACGAATACCTGAGCAACTGGTATGTGCGTTTGTGCCGTCGTCGTTTCTGGAAAGGGGAATATACTGAAGATAAAATAGCCGCTTATCAAACATTGTATCGCTGCCTTGAAGTGCTTTCACACCTGATGGCACCGCTGGCTCCTTTCTTTGCCGACAGGCTTTTCGTTGATCTTAACGGAGTTTCGGGAAGACTGAAAGCAGAATCGGTACATCTGAGCGAATTTCCTGTTTCAGATACAAATCTAATAGATAAAGATCTGGAACAAAGAATGCAACTGGCACAGAAAATATCATCGTTGGTACTCTCGATGCGCAAAAAAACCAACCTGAGGGTGCGCCAGCCATTGGCAAAGATTATGATTCCAATGCCCGATGCAGCTACCAAAGCTCAACTTGATGCAGTTAAAAACATCATACTGGCCGAGGTAAATGTAAAAGAACTTGAATATATCGATGCAGGTGCAAGTATTCTTGTTAAAAGCATCAAAGCCAATTTCAAAAGTCTCGGTTCCCGCTGCGGTAAGATTATGAAGCAGGTTGCGGCAGCCATCAGTGCGTTCACTCAAGAGGATATCAACAGTATTGAGATGAATAACAGCTACATGCTGTCAATTGAAGGTCAGGATGTTGAACTTACATTAAGTGATGTTGAGATTGTTACCGAGGATATCCCCGGCTGGGTCGTATCTGCGTCGGGAAATATTACGGTTGCACTTGATATAACTTTGACGGATAAACTGAAGGAAGAATGGATTGCCCGCGAACTGGTGAATCGGATACAGAACTTACGTAAAGACAATGCGTTTGAGGTGACCGATACCATAGACGTTCAGATTGAAAACCATGCCGAAATTATTTCAGCGGTTAACAATAATTTTACATATATTTGCAGCGAAATTTTGGCAAAATCACTTAAAGTGATTGATAGTATTGAGAATCCCGAGAAAGTTTTATCAGAAGTAACAGACGAAATTAAAGTTAATATTCTCATCAGGAAGAGTACGGTATAATTCTAATTACTAAATTCTGCATTATGAAAAGCAAGGATAAAGCAAAAGCCAAAGTTCCGGCAAAGAAAGCAGCCAAGCCTGTTGCAAAAACCGTTAAGAAAGCCACCCCGGCAAAACCTGTTGCTAAAAAGCCCGTTAAAAAGGCTGCTCCGGCAAAAAAAGTTGTGGCTAAAAAGGCTCTTCCTAAGAAAAGTGTAATTAAAAAGGCTCCCGTAAAAAAAGTGGTTGCAAAAAAAATCGTTGCTAAAAAGGCTCCGGTGAAAAAAGTGGTTGCAAAGAAGCCCATTATAAAAAAGGTTGCCGTTAAGAAAGTGGTTGCAAAAAAAATCGTTGCTAAAAAAGCTCCGATTAAAAAAGTGGTCGCTAAAAAGCCCGTTGTCAAAAAAGCTCCGGCAAAAAAGGTGGTCGCTAAAAAGCCGATTATAAAAAAGACTCCCATTAAAAAAGCTCCAATCAAAAAAGCTGCGGTAAAAAAAGTTGTGTCCAAGAAATCGCCGGCTAAAAAGATTGTAGCGAAGAAGCCCGTTATAAAGAAAGCCCCAGCTAAAACTACTATTGTGAAGAAAGTTGTTGTTAAAAAACCTGTTGCAAAAGTTGCTCCGGCAAAAAAAAGTTCGACGAAACCGGTTGCTAAAAAAACAGAAGTTAAAAAGGTGATTCCGGCAAAACCGGCTGTTGCAAAAACTCCGGTTAAAATTACTCCGGTTGTAAAACCAGCACCCAAGCCTGAGCCTGTTAAAAAAGCGCTTCCGAAAGTTGTGTCAGGAAAAAAACCGGTAGAAAAACATTTGCCGAAAATTTCATTTCCACCCGCCGCATTGGCGCCCAAGGTAGTACCGCCGAAAGAGTTAACAAAAGAAGAACAAACGAGACAACGATATTCCGACGAAGAACTGCTGGAATTCAAGGCGATAATTATGCGTAAACTTGAAGAAGCACGTCACGACTTTCAGTTGCTGACCGAAGCATACTCCAACAGCGCAAGTGCCGACATTATGGATACCGCGCCCACTTTCAAAACTCTTGAAGAAGGTTCGCAAGTGCTTTCTAAAGAAGAAAACAGTCAGCTCGCACTGCGTCAGGCAAAATTCATCAAATCGCTTGAGAATGCACTGATTCGTATTGAGAACAAATCATACGGCATCTGCCGCGTTACTGGAAAATTGATTTCCAAAGAGCGCCTCAGAAGTGTGCCTCACGCCACCCTGAGTATGGAAGCCAAGCTTATGCAGCATGTTCGCAAAGATTTATTATAGGTATTGTTCAAAACTGCTGCATTGAAAAGGGCGATTTTAGTAACCTTCCTGATATTGTTAATAGACCAGCTTGTAAAGTTCTGGATCAAGACGCATATGTGTATCGGCCAGTCGTTCGAAATATTTGGACCCTGGTCGCAAATACACTTTATCGAGAACAATGGCATGGCATTCGGGATGGAGTTTGCCGGTCGCTTCGGCAAAATATTTCTTACCGTATTTCGTGCAATTGCCATTGGCGCAATTGGCTGGTACCTGTATACGCTCATCAAAAAAGGCGCGAACAAATGGCTGGTGGTTGTGATGTCTCTGATACTTGCAGGAGCCGCCGGAAACCTTATCGACAGTGCTTTCTACGGTCTTATTTTCAGTGAGAGCACTCCATTTGACGTTGCACAGATATTTCCACACGGTGGTGGATACGGAACATTCCTTCACGGCAAAGTGGTGGATATGCTTTATTTTCCAATGATGCACGGCCATTTTCCAGCCTGGCTGCCATTTTGGGGCGGCGAAGAATTTGAATTCTTCAGCCCTGTATTCAACATTGCCGATTCTTCCATCACTGTTGGTGTGCTTGCTCTGCTCGTTTTCCAGAAAAAACTGTTCGCCAAACCCGAAGGCATCGAGAAATAGACTTTAGACAACAGATATAAGATAATAGAATAAAAAAAGCTGCCTACTGCGGCTTTTTTTATGGTGTCTTTTTACACACAGGGCAGGTAGAGGTCATCTCTTGGATTGAGCAGCAGTACCGGAATATCGCGCGCTGCGGCAATGATGCGTTTCTCGGGCGGACCAATAAAATAATCGTCGATGCCGCGTTCGGGGGTAGCCATTAAAATAAGCATATCGCCATTATTGGCACGCGCAAAGTCAAGCGCAAAGCGGTCTATGCTTCCCCGTATAGTGCCGGCATTCTTTTCTTCAAAGACAACTTCAGCAGTATCAAAAAGTTTTTTTATAGAGGTGAGATTATTTTTTATCTGCGCAGCAAAGAATGGGTCACGGTAAGTGCGGCTGACAAGGTAAATGCGCGAACGGTTCAACTTACTGAAAAAACCTGCCCACGAAGATTTTTCTTTGGCCTCTTTATTAAAATCAACCGGCATGATGATATTCTGAAACATATTGCCTTCATGGCTTATGTCCTGCACCACAAGAATCGGTATGCGCAGCTCACGGAATTTATTAATAATTGATTTTAAAGAAAAAAAAGCATTCTTTTCTTTGCCTTGAGCGTTGAATCCGGCAACCATCATGATGGCATTTATGCGCTCATAAAATGTAGAAATCACATGATCTATCTGCCCCTTGAACACATAAACACTCGTATTGATGCCTTGTTTTGAAATCACATCATTGGCAACGGGAATAAGTTTTTTGCGAATTTCAGCCTTAGCATGGTCCCATTGAGTCCAGGTTTTTGCTTCACGACGGCTCACAGCATACACTATTGAAATTTCGCAATTAAATATCCTGGCCATACGAATACCGCACTGCAGCGCATTTTTCGCAACGGTAGTATAATCATAAGGAACAAGTATCTGCTGTTTGGGCTTATCGGCCATTATTCAGGGTCAGTATGTTTTGGTCATGTCGTCGGGCACAACGATTATATAATCAGCTAATAGAATATATTCTTCAGAAAGTTTGTCAAGCTGCGATTGCTCCACGGTAGCAATAGTAAGCACTTTCATGTATGGGTCAAGGCGTTTGAGGTACCACATCATGGCCTCAAAATTATCGGAATGGTACGATCCGTTGAAGTGCAGGAAGCATTTGTTTTCGGCATTGTTTTTATTGATGAAATATGCCATGGTGGCATCTTTTATCGCCTGTGCTTTTGGAAAGTTGGGTGTTACCTGATGACCGCCCATATTCATTTCAAGCATTTTCTTATAGCAGTCCAGTTCTCCGTCATAATCAACCGGAAGTGGGGCAAACAAAAGTTTTTCTTCTGCCGTAAGGGCATCTAAGGCTTCAAATCCGCCTTTATTCACCATGGACGCATATTTGCGAGGAATGTTGGTAGCAATGAATTTCAGATTGGTATTACGTGCAAATTCTACAAGCGGCCTGTAATCGGTTTCATAGTTGGGCCAGAGCCGAACATGGGCACTCATGGAATCTTCGTTAATCTCACCTTTCATGTATTTATCGAGCTCGGCTTGATTATCGGATTCAAACATTTCGGCACCAAGAATAAGATCTTGTTTTTTAAGCTTGAACAGCTCTTTGGCAAGTTGTAATTCCAACCAGTGTGACACAGGATTATTGTGTAATTCTCCGAAAAGCACTACTTGGCAGCTTGCTGCATCCTTTACCAGTGAACTGAAATTTGCCTTTTTCCCTTTGACGTTGTATAACTGGTAAGCAGGTTTGTCATTTGTCATCGCAGTGAAAATGATAAACAAACTAATCAGAAGTAGTTTAACTTTCATACAGTCCCGTTTTTGGTGAGTACTTCGCTTCCCTTTCTCCGGGAAAGTACCCGGAAATTTCTTCTGAAATGCCCCTGAACAACACAATTATGGCGCACCCGGAAAATCCGTGCTAATATAATAATATTCTAACTAAAGGCGGATTATTGACCGGTTTTTCTTTTTAAAAGGCTTGAATCGAACATGAAGGGTAATACTGAGGAAACGCCCTGCACAACATGAACTTCACCGGTTTCGCCCATCATCAGAATACGCATGGGTGCCTTGGAAAGCATCTCATATTCTGACATCACCTGCCGGCAAGAGCCGCAGGGTGTAACGGGGGCATTTATTACAAAATCTTCCGATTTTGCAGTAACCGCAATTGCCTTCACTGCAACACCCGGATGAGTGGCAGAGGCAGCAAACAGGGCTACGCGCTCGGCGCAAAGGCCCGAAGGGTAAGCGGCATTCTCCTGATTGTTTCCGGTAATGATAAGTCCATTTTCGAGCAGAACAGCCGCGCCTACCAGAAAACGGCTGTATGGTGCATAGGCAGAATTTGATGCCTCCCTGGCTTTCATCATCAGGGCTTTGTCATCCGGCTTAAGTTCATCAATGTTGCTGTATTCTTCAACAGTGATACGGATATTGGTTTCTCTCATCGTTGAACGTATTGTCTTTTCAGATAATGGGAGCGCAAAGATAATAAAAACCTTTGAATTACGGTCTTGTTAATGTTTAATGTACAACGAACTACCGCAGATGTTCAACTCTGGTGCGCCAGATTCCTGCAACGGTAGTTATACTGATACTATACAACCCGGCGTCAAGTTCCGAAAGATTTAACGTTATGCTCGAACGTCCTTGCAGTACAGAAACTTCCTGATGTTGTATTAAGCGACCGCACAGGTCATGAACCTCAATGGTCCCGGAGCCGGTAATTTCCGAATTCAGTTGAAGGGTGGTTTGATTGCCGCAGGGATTGGGATAGGCTATCAATCCTGCGGAATTCATGGCGTTTTCTGAAACAGCACTCAGGTCGGCAAAAACATAACCGGTTATGCCGGTACTCATATTGTAATAGCTGCCGGATGGGCTTTCCTGAAGTTTTACTGCACGTACCATGTAATAATTCTCGCCCGCTGAAGGCGAAAAGTCCGTAAAAGAAGTTCCGGAAATCAGCGTCGGGCTGATGCGAGAATACTTCCCAAACTCGCTTGCAGAGCGAAAAACATAATAACCGTCAACATTTTCTGGAGAAGCATACCAACCTATATTGATACGGTTACTGTCGTTCACAATACCTAATCCGTAGGCGGGTGCAAGAACATGCATTCGTAGTGTAGGATCGCCCATCAGCGCAATATGCATGCAATGCGTTGAATAATTGCCAACATAGGTTCCGGTATTGTTCATGGACAGTTTTGCCGAATACCCGATGTTTTCACCCATTGCCATATGATGAAAAAGCCAATGCGGTCGTCCTGACCAACAGCTTGTAAGGGCTGTTCCTGTAGATGCCAGGGGCGCGCGCAAAAAATTATCCTGTGCGCTCCAGTCACCAAAATAGCTGCCGAACAATATCGTGAAAACAGAATTTACAGTGTCGTTTACAAAATCGGTGGTAGAACCAACGCCACCTGCACCTTGATACCAGCCACCTCCGCAACCATATGCCCATAAATAACTTTGCTGTGAAAGTGTTGTAAAAAAATCAAGTTCATGAATTGCAGTATCACCAAGCATAGGTGCAAAATTTTTCCATCCGCCCAATGCAAATGCTTCGCCGCTGAAGGCGCCGAAATTATCATCAATAAGTCCGCGCGGGATTGCCGTAAAATACTTATTTCGGAATGCATGATTTTTATGGAGGTATTGCCTGAGCAATTCCTGCTCGCTTTTTGGGAATGACGGCATATTCCAGAGGTCAATGCGCCCAATCTGCAATTCAACGTCCGTAGGAATGTAGCTTTGATCAAACTTCCCATCGCCCGGAATATTGCGATTCTCGGCACGACTGGCAACGGTATCAAAAATACTTGTATCAGTGTATGTGCCATCCATGTCGGCGTAGTAGGCATCTGCCGGCCAGGCGCCTTTATGATCGGGATGTGCATCAGGATTAAAATCGCCCGAAAATGGCACCGGAACATGACCGAACAGCAGCACCGCTTTTGCTTCGGCCGGAGCCGCATTATAATCAGCAAGAATAAGAGATTTGATGTGTGTAACGCTGTCGGTGCGGGAAACGTCGTGACGGATTATTGCCCATCCATCACCTGAAATATCCTGCATTAAGGTGTGAATTTCTGCTGAAAGACTGTCCGTAAAAGTGGAATCGACTACTAAAATCAACGTACCTCTGTGTTCTGTTGCCGCCATGTTCATCCCAACACAGATGTATCCTGATGCGCTTATGGGCGGAGCGTTTTCAGTAACGCGATATTCATACAGAGAATCTACAACAACATTATAATCTGTATATACAGTATCAGTACCGGCAAGGTTTGCAAGCGGAGCGCCCCAGGTCACCGCACTCTTAGTTTTGCGGTGAACAGTATGTGCAGTGGCGGTTGTTCTTTTAGGCCAGTGCAAAATAATTTTGGACTGTACGGTATCTATCGTGGCGGTGAGCAACACTGAATAATCTTTCGTGACCTGCGATTGCGCTTCAAACCCAAGCGATAATAAAAATATTATTGCCAGTGTATTAATTGATAAGTATTTCATGCGTTCCTAATTAGAAAGCAATGATAAAACTATTTCATTGGCAGAACAAGAAAAATATCGAAAATTTCAGTCTTTGATGCTGGGAATAATTCAAAAACTGCCGCAACCAAATTTTTAAAAGGAAACAATATGTGCTTCCGGAAGGTCTTTTTTTAACCTTCGAAGCAGCGCAGCAGCGCCCTTTTTTTGTTCCAGACATCCAATAATAAGGATGTACTCGGAACTGTCTTTTCTTATTAATTCATTGATAAAGCCGGGGGCATTGTATTTTTGTTCAAATGTGGTCAGCGCCTTTTTACAGTTTTCAAGACTTTGAAAATATCCGACAGCCACGCCATAACCGGTCGGAGAACACACATTCATATCATGGTCGTATATCACGGTTTTTACTTTTGACTGTGCGGGTTTATTGCCTGCAGAAGGTTTAACCGGCTCTTCATGCTTTTTAGGTGCAGGAACCGACTGGTCAGTTACACGTATTGATACTTTAACAACTCCCATAGGAATAATCCCCAAATCTTCGGCTGCTGCACGCGAAACATCAATGATACGGTTTTTTGTTGCAGGCCCACGGTCATTTATTCTGACAACAACCTTGTTGTTATTAGACAGATTTGTGATTTCTACTTTTGTTCCGAATGGCAAGGTACGGTGCGCTCCGGTGTATGCCCATTTATTATATTTTTCGCCACCGGTGGTATTGCGTCCCTGAAATTTATCGGCATAAAATGAGCAGCGTCCCGTTTCTTCAAAGTTTTGAGAAACGACCATGCCGGACAAAAAAATAAAAAGGGCAAATAACAGGTATTTTTTAAGAAGCTTCAGAAATTATACTATTGGTTAAAATGGAATATCTCAAGCGAGTGTGCAAAGATAATTAAATCATTTATATCATGAACAGGAAGCCGTTACGGCTTTTTGTTATCTTTGCAAACGCAATACTTTACCCATGGATCAGATCACAACAGAAATACAGTACACCCCGGAGGAACTCCAGCACAGTTATCAGGTACATTATAGGAAAATGCATCCCTTCCGAAGCCGGATACTGATGTTGCTGGGTATTTTATCTTTCATGCTGGGCGTTGGATTTATGATTTACACCTATGTCCGCGCAAGTGAAACCAACTGGTTTGCCTGGTTTCTCATAGTTTATGGGATTGTTGTTATCATTTATTACTATTACATGTATGTTACCATGGGCAAACGCATGTTTCGCAAAATGCCCGATTTTCACACCCCGTTTAAATACACATTTACACCTGAGGGCATGAGCGTACGCGGAAAAAATATCTCTACCGACAGCCGCTGGGCACACTTTCAATCGTATTATTTTACAGACGATCTTATAGTAATCTATCCTAATAAATACCGCTTTAATTTTTTTCCTAAATCACATTTTACCGCTGAAGAATACGACCAGCTGAAACAATGGATAGAAGCGGCATCCGCAAAGAAATAGCTGTGCATTGTCATGCTAATTTATTTTATAATTTTATTGTTTATTGAGGCTACTGCAACCTATGAACTTTATTGAACTTGCCCGTAAGCGCCAAAGTGTGCGCAAATATTCTTCAGCTCCTGTTGAAGCGGAAAAAATTAACCGCTGTCTTGAGGCTGCCAGGCTGGCGCCATCGGCATGCAATGCTCAGCCGTGGAATTTTATTATTGTTGACGAACCGGGGCTGAGAGAAAAAGTGGCTCGTGAAACATTCAGCACCATTGCGCCATTCAATAAATTTGTTCTAGAAGCTCCCGTTATCATTGCTCAGGTTATGGAGCGCCCAACGCTGCTTTCTCAGTTTGGTGGCCGTGTGAAGAACAAGGACTTTTATCTTATAGATACCGGAATTGCTGCGGAGCACTTATGTCTTCAGGCTGCTGAAGAAGGGCTGGGTACCTGCATGATTGGGTGGTTCAATGAAAAAAAGATAAAGACACTGCTCAATATCCCTGCCGGACGTGCCATTGGACTTATCATTACACTCGGCTATCCGGCCGGCGACACCATTCGCGAAAAAAAACGCAAAGACATGAATCAAATCTCAAAATTCAACAGCTATGACTGAGATATTAAACGGATTGAACCTGCCCCTGCTGCAGGATGCAGACCTCAAAGGGAAAATAGTTCTGGTGCGCGTTGACCACAACGTTGTAAAAAAAGGCATCATTCATGATCCATACCGTATCGATGCAACCATAGGAACCTTATATTACATCAATGCCAAAGGCGGCAAAATAATTCTGATGACACATGTTGGCCGGCCGAAGAATAAAAAGACTGGGGAAATTGCCATTGGCGAAGAATCGTCGGTACAGCCTATTGTGGATTATCTGCAGAACAAACTTCATATCAAACTTGGCGTTCCTGAGTTTCATACGGACGAGGGAAAAGGATACGTGGGAATTGAAACCTCCGTTAATCATTTAATCCGCGACCTGAAGGAAAATATTATTGATGGAATTTATTTGCCCAATACCCGCTGGTTTGCCGGTGAAGAGGCGAAAGGCGAAGAGTCGGACCGCTTTGCCTACCAGTTGGCCGGTTTGGCAGATATCTTCGTAAACGATGCTTTCGGCTCTTGGCAACCACATGCATCAACCGTGAAGGTCAACAAATACCTGCCGTCATACGCCGGATTTCTGATGCAGCGTGAAATTGAAAATCTCGACAGAATATACAGGCCCGAACGGCCCTTTGTTTCGGTGGTTGCCGGCTCTAAGTTCGATACCAAGATAGACTCATTGAATGCCCTGCTTAAAGTTTCTGATTTTTTGGTGCTCGGCGGAGTGATTTACAATGCGTATCTGTGTGCCAAGTATGGTTTCGAAATCAAAGGCATTGAAGCCGAAGATATGGAACATGCCCGTGATTTTGTGGAATTTTCAAAACAATATCCGGGCAAACTGATTGAATTACCCTATATCATTGAATCAGATACCCTGGAAGGTAAGCTGGAAGGACAGTTCAGAACCCATAAGGTCAGTGAAATCAAGAAAGGAACGAAGCTTAATTATGTGCTGGATGTTGACGCCGCATCTTTTCACGAACCTTCGGTATTACAGATTTTCCAGGAAGCAAAAACAGTTTTTGTGAATGCTGTGATGGGATTTACACCCCATTTTAATGAAGGCACCATCGCTCTTGACGAGCTGATTGATAAAAACATTGACGCCGTTAAACTTTATGGTGGCGGCGACACTATGCAAGAGTTGAAACGATTGCTGCCCGGACTGTACATTGTTGCACTTGATAGTCCGAAATATTATATTTTTACCGGCGGTGGTGCCGTGCTGAAAGCAATTCAAGAAGGCACCGTGAGTGGGCTTGAGCCCGTGAAAGCACTTATTAACGGTATGTTATAGCATGCGCGGTATGAGGTTTTTTTGTTTCAGTATTTTCACGCTGCTTTTTTGTGCGTTTTTGGTTTCCTGCGGTCGGAATACCGGCAGCACAAAAGACCCGTTTGCCGAAGTTAAAGGCACTCCCGTTAACCTTCTCGCAGCCAATGGAAAATATGTGTGCTGCCTGTCGGAGCTTAACGGTTTGCTGATAGCCGATCGCGACAGCGCCTTCGCCTGGGAGCTCTTTCGCATGATCGATCTTGGAAACGGAAAAATATCCCTGCGCGGAGTCAACAACAAATATGTAAGTGTTCTGAGTGATGACGATAATATTCTTGCGGCTCAGGCATTGGAAATTTCAAAAGCTGAAACTTTTGAGATAATACACACGACTGACAGCACTATCGCGTTAAAAGCAGGCAATGGCTTCTATGTTGGTATTGATACAATCCGCCATTTGAAATTGTTCGCAAGCAGCAAATCCGAATCCAACCCTTTTGCAAGAATAAAAATAGTGAAACGCTGATGCGAATCATTGTTTCTTTCAGCCCAGACCGGGGGAACTAAAATTTTTACACCCAATAAAAAAATCCTGCCGGGACTGTCGGGCAGGATATCTGCATTGATTTATTGTATTTGTTTTTTTAATACTGTCACTGAAGTCAAGGATAGGTTTTTTTGCTTGTCATATCCACCCGTTTATCTGCTTTCATACCCCTGTTTAATGCTGTTGATATTAATTTTCCTTCATTTAATGTTACAAATATACGACAATATTTGTAATTTAACAAATTGTTTTGTTTTTATTTTTTTGTGCCAAAAAACTAAAAATCTGATAATGAGCAATATGAAGTTATTGTTTTTTTTACATATTCTAATAATGACAACAATGGCATAAAAATGCGCATTTATACTTGCTTTCTTGTGCTGTTTTTTTATCGCCCGCCTGATGAAACGTGGTAATATTTCATCGCAGATAGGGTATTGATACGATTCGGTTGTTTAATGAGCAGCAAATATTTTAATTGATTTTAGGTTATTCGGAGCCCTGATTTTGTTGTATCATGCGTTCGGCTTATATTTGCACCCCTGTACATAAATTTGAAAATTGTGTGAAGGGAACAGCAAAAAACTGAATTACCAAAAAAGAACAACAGTTTATCAATTAGCAAAAAGAAATTTTAAACACATGAAAGAATCAATCAGCGCAAAAGAATTTATCAACGGTTTGCCAAAAGCCGAACTGCACCTGCATATTGAAGGCAGCTTTGAACCTGAGCAAATGTTTGAACTGGCCAATCGTAATAATATTTCCATGAAGTACAAAAATGTTGAAGATATTCGCGAAGCTTATAAATTCAATAACCTTCAGGAATTTCTTGATATCTATTATGCGGGAGCGGGTGTGCTTATTACCGAACAGGATTTTTATGATCTCACCATGGCTTACCTCGAAAGAGCGCACAAACAGAACATCATCCACACAGAAATATTTTTCGATCCTCAAACACACACAGCCCGAGGTGTTCCTTTCAAAACAGTTATTGACGGGATTCATCGTGCCATGGCCGATGGCGAAAAAAAATTCGGAATCACCTTCCGTCTTATTATGTGCTTCCTCCGCCATCTCGACGAAAACGAAGCCTTTGTTACTCTTGAAGAAGCCCATCCTTTTTTAGATAAGATTATAGCCGTGGGACTTGATTCTTCGGAAGTGGGTCATCCGCCTGCCAAATACGAAAAGGTGTTCAACAAAGCGCTTGGTTATGGATTTCTGACCGTAGCGCATGCCGGCGAAGAAGGCCCCGCCGATTATATCCGTGGCACACTTGACCTGCTCAAGGTATCGCGAGTTGACCACGGCAATCGCTGCCTTGAAGATCCTGCTCTGGTTAAGGAACTTGCCGAGCGCAAAATGCCGCTCACGGTTTGCCCGCTCTCCAACTTTAAACTTTCCGGAGTGAAAAACATGGCAGATCACCCCTTAAAAAAACTCATGGATAACGGACTCCACGTTACCGTTAACTCCGACGATCCCGCCTATTTCGGCGGTTATATCAATGAGAATTTCCAGGTGGTATATGAGGCATTGAACCTCAGCGAAGACAATCTCATTCTGTTGGCAAAAAATTCGATTCTGGCATCGTTTATTGATGATGCTAAAAAGACAGAATATCTGGCAAGAATCGATGATTATGCCTCCCGTTTCACCATCAAAAATTAATTTCAAACAGCCTTTTTGTTGTCCGGACTCAGCGATATAAGAACGTTCCCATTGGAGGAACTGCTTGCGTTTTTCAAGCAGCATGGGCAGGATACATACCGGGCAAAACAGGTGTACGAGTGGTTGTGGAAAAAGGGCGTTCAGTCATTTGATGAGATGAGCAGTCTGCCAAAAACCATCCGGCTTCTTTTGCAGGAACACTTCACCCTGAATCCGTTAATAGTTTCTGACGTTCGTGAAAGTCATGACGGCACGAAAAAATTCGCACTTTCACTTCATGACGAACGTGTAATTGAAACGGTGTTGATACCTTCGGAAAACAGGGTTACGGCATGCATCTCCACTCAGGCGGGCTGTGCCTTACGCTGTGGATTCTGCGCAACGGGAATGATGGGATATAGCCGCAATCTGGAATCGTGGGAAATATACGGACAAGCATTTTTCGCACACAAAGAGGCCATGCGCATTAATGGTAACGGTCTTTCAAACATAGTATATATGGGCATGGGCGAGCCCTTGCTGAATTATGAGAATACGGTGAAATCAGTTGAAATGATTAGCGGGAACGATGGGTTATCCATGTCGCCTCAGCGTATTACAATTTCCACTGTTGGAATTGCACCGGCGATTATGCGTCTTGCCGACGATGGAGTAAAGGCGCAGCTTGCCGTTTCACTTCATTCTGCCGTTCAGGGGAAACGCGCATCGATGATGCCTGTGGCAAAAACATATTCTCTCGATGAATTGTCGAAAGCAATATCCTATTATCATAAAAAAACAGGAAACCGCATTACCATAGAATACATTCTGTTCCGCGACCTGAATGATGGTCCCGGAGATGCCGAAGAACTGGCGATATTCTGCCGAAGCTTTCCCGTAAAGGTGAACCTTATAGAATATAACAATACCGGATCTGAAAAATATAAAAAAACGGAAACAAAAAAATTAAGTACTTTTAAGCACTTTCTTGAATCAAAAAACATGATTGTAAATATCAGGAACAGCCGTGGTGGCGATATTAATGCAGCTTGCGGTCAATTAGCCTCACTTAACAATAATCAAAACAATACTCAAAAATAAAATAGCAGCGATGGGAACCATTATCACCGTAAAGGACGTCGAAAATTCAATCAGAAACATCCCTGATTTTCCTCAAAAAGGGATACAGTTCAAGGACATTACAACTGCTCTGAAAAATCCGGACATTTTTTCGTTTGTTGCCGATGAATTATTCAAACAATACGAAGGAAAAGGAATTACTAAGGTGGTTGGCATTGAATCACGCGGTTTTATTATGGCAAGCATTCTGGCGTATAAATTAAAGGCAGGCTTTATTCCCATCCGTAAGCCGGGCAAACTTCCGGCGCCCACGTTTTCAAAATCATATTCGCTTGAATATGGATTGAACACACTTCATATTCATCAGGATGCACTTGACAAAGACGATGTTGTTCTCCTGCATGACGATTTATTGGCAACCGGAGGAAGCGCGTCGGCAGCAGTAGAGCTTATTAATAAATTCGACGTTCGTAACATATACATCAGTTTTATCTGTGAGCTCACATTCCTGAAAGGTCGGGAAATACTCGGAACTGAGAATAATATTCAAACACTAATCAAATATTAAGGTAATACATCTAGTTATACTTGCATATTGCATTTTTTTTTCGTACATTCGTTACGAATAAATTAATAAAATATGACAAGTACTGTACTTGATATTCAGAAATTAGATCAGGCGGCAAGCAAACTCAGGGCAATTTCACACCCCATGAGAATTGCAATTATTAACCTCCTGGAAAACGACGCAAAACTCAATGTAACCCAGATATACGAACATTTGGGTATTGAACAGGCGGCGGCTTCACATCATTTAAATATCCTAAAAAGTAAGGGTGTGCTTGAATCCCGGCGTTCCGGAAAAAACACTTTTTACACTTTAAAACATGCCTCACTATTGCAAATTATCAAGTGCATTGATAAATGCAATGAGTAGTTAGGTTGTATTGCTGTGTTGATTTATTTACGTCCAAAATCGGCCGGGATTTCTCCCCAGACGTCGGTATGCCATTTTAAAATGGGATTTTCCCAGTGGTTTTCATGAAGCCACTTTTCTGCCCGCTCCAGAAGTTCGAAAAGAATTTTGTTGTGATCGGTGGGCTCCAGTTTCGTTTTGGCCTTTTTACGGCTTATCCAGCTTATCGCTGTTTTACTGTCGGTATAAATAGGAAGGCTTGAACCGCGCTGTTTAAGATAAGCCAGTCCGTGAACGATACCCAGAAATTCACCGATATTATTTGTGCCGTCGCGATAAGGTCCCTGATGAAAAATAATTTCTCCGGTAGCGGTAATCACACCCTGATACTCCATGTCTTTACTCACCGTATTCCATGCCGCATCCACACTGATACTGTTCATTTGCGGTCTCCCGACCGGAGTGTCAGACCGTCCTGATTTTTTTGTTTCCGCACTTACGCTTCCAATGTGTTTCCACGGATTTTCAGCAAACGCTTTTTCTGCCTCTTCTTTACCGGCAAATGATTTATATAAAGCCCCATCGAATCCGCTCACCTGCCTCAGACATTCATCCCAGGTTTCGAAAACGCCTGCCTTAGCACCTTTCCATACAACATAAAACTTCTTTTTTGCCATAATATATTGCCCGTCATGGCGGGAATGGAATTAAACCGTAAATTTACTTCATTATTCATAATAAAATCATTTAACATGAGAGTTCCTGCAATTATCATGGCACTGTGCGCAATAGTTCTTGTATCCTGCAACAGCAACAAAGTTTTTCAGAAATACGAGAAAATCGGAGATAATAAATGGATGCGCGAAAATACGGTCAATTTTGATGTCACCATTGATGATACCAAACCTGATTATAATGTTGAAGTTGCCATCAGGCACAGCAGCTACTATGCTTTTGCCGACCTGCTTTTTAATGTCACTATTGTATCTCCTTCGGGAGAAATCCGCACCAAAGATTTTGACGAATACCTGCGCGAAAAAGACGGTACATTTAAAGGTGAAGGCGCCGGCGATCTTTGGGATATCACCTTCCCGGCATTCACAAAAAGCAGGTTCAATGAGCCGGGCGTTTATAAAATATCCGTACAGAATATTATGCCTTACACGACTACCGAAGACATCATGGAAGTGGGCCTTATAGTGACCAAAGCGAAAGAATAATTGTGCTGATATGAGTGCCGACACGGACAAAAAAAAGAATCATCTTATTGAAAAAATAGTTCGGCTCCTGCCGGACAAACCCGGTGTTTACCAGTTTCTAGATGAGAACGAAACGCTTATATATGTAGGCAAAGCAAAGAGTCTTCGAAAGCGAGTCGCATCGTATTTCAGACCGGAAGAAACACTTACCGGAAAAGTGGCGGTGATGGTGCGCAAGATAGCCGACATCCTCACCATAATTGTTGAAACCGAATACGACGCACTGCTCCTCGAAAACAATCTGATCAAGAAATTTCTTCCCCGTTACAACGTTTTACTGAAAGACGACAAAACCTATCCGTGGATTTGTATAAAAAAAGAGCGCTTTCCGCGAATATTCCCAACGCGCACCGTGCTGCGCGACGGCTCTGCATACTTTGGTCCGTATGCCTCGGTACGGATGATGAATACGCTGTTATCACTGGTATCTCAGCTGTTTCCGTTGCGAAACTGCAACTATAATTTATCGACCGAAAATGTAGAAAACAAAAAACACAAAGTGTGTCTGGAATTTCACATAGGAAACTGCAAAGGTCCGTGCGAAGGCTTGCAAACGGAGCAGGATTATGATACCAATATTGCGGCAATCAGGGATATTATTAAAGGAAATATTGCCTCGGTGATGCAGCAACTGAAAAAAACCATGGGCGATTATGCTGCAGATTTTGAGTTTGAAAAAGCGCAGCTGGTGAAAGAGAAACTCGATATTCTCGAAAAATATCAGGGAAAATCAATGGTTGTGAATCCTCAGATACATAATGTTGATGTGTTTACCATTCTCGACGGCGACCAGACGGCCTATGTAAATTACCTGAAAGTAATGGGTGGCTCTATTGTGCAGGCACATACCATAGAAATAAAAAAGAGGCTCGACGAAGCCCCGGCGCAGCTGCTTGCACTTGCAGTAGCAGAGTTGCGCGAACGGTTTGAAAGCAATTCGGCAGAAATTTATTTGTCTTTGGAAATTGAAACTGAAATTCCGGGTGTAAAAATTACGGTTCCGCAGATTGGCGACAAAAAAAAGCTGATTGAACTGTCGGAACGAAATGCGAAATATTACCGGCTCGAAAAAGAAAAGCAAAAAGAGCTGGTTGATCCCGGACACCGTACAAACCGAATTCTTGAAAAAGTAATGAAAGACCTGCGGTTGCGGGAGCTTCCTACACGGATAGAGTGTTTTGATAACTCAAATATACAAGGCGATTTCGCAGTGGCCGCCATGGTAGTTTTCAGCGATGCCAAACCCGATAAAAGCGAATACCGCCACTTTAACATCAAAACCGTAACCGGAGCGAATGATTATGCCTCGATGGAAGAGATTGTTCACCGACGTTACAGCCGGTTGCTTGAAGAGCAAAAACCACTTCCGCAACTCATTGTAATTGACGGCGGAAAAGGGCAACTCAGTTCGGCAATGCTTAGCCTTGAAAAACTCGGATTGGCAGGAAAAATAGCTATTATAGGCATTGCCAAAAGACTGGAAGAAATTTATTTTCCTAACGATTCCGTGCCTGTATATCTTGATAAAAAATCGGAAACATTGCGGCTGATACAACAATTGCGTGATGAAGCGCATCGGTTTGGTATTACGCATCATCGCAAAAAGCGTGAAAAGGAAACAATTAAATCAGAACTTACAGAAATAAGCGGCATTGGCGAAGAAACCGCCAAAGCATTGCTGAGGCATTTCCGCTCGGTAGAAAATATACGCCTGGCCACAGAAGATGATATTGGAACCGCCATTGGAAAAGCTAAAGCGAAATTAGTATACACGCATTTTAATGCGGCGCAGAATTTGTAAGCATACCACCATAAATTCTAAAATTATGAAGACCTTGATAAATAAATTTCTCATCGTAATTATTGCGGCATCGGCACTGGGGTGCAGCCACAAAACAGCGCCAACGGCCAATTACAACAAATCAACCACAATAGATGAGCCTACAGTTGTTGTTCATTCCGATTCAATACTGGTCAGAAACAACAATCTTTTTGCACTTGAACTTTACCGGCAGGTAAGCACCGGCGGAACGAATGTTTTTTATTGTCCGTTCAGCATTTCAGCGGCACTTGCCATGACGTATGCAGGCGCTCGCGGAACCACTGAATCCCAGATGAGCCGTGTGTTACACTTCAGCAGCGACCAGCACCGTTTTCATGCCGATTATAAAGAACTGCTGAAACACCTGAATTCATTGGAGAAAAAAGATTCGCTTGAAATGAGTCTTGCCAATTCTATGTGGGTACAGAAAGATTACCCTTTTCTTTCGTCATACACAGACCTCGTTAAAAAACAGTACAAAGCAGGTCTCAAAAATGTTGATTTTAAAACAGAACTGAATAAAAGCCGTCTTGCGATTAATAAATGGGTGGAAGATGAAACCAACGCGAAAATAAAAGATTTGCTGGTTGATGGTTCGCTCTCCGACCTTACGCGTCTGGTACTTGTCAACGCCATATACTTTAAAGGGGCGTGGGAAAAACCATTCAGGGCAGAGGACACACGGAAAATGGACTTTATGTTATCTGCCGCGAAGCCGGTAAATACGGATTTCATGGTTATCGAACACAAATTCGGGTATGCTGAAACTGAGGCCGTGCAGGTGCTTGAGCTTCCGTATGCCGGAAAAAGTGTTTCCATGATTGTTTTTCTGCCAAAGCAGGCCGACGGGATTGCATCCCTTGAAAAAGGATTCAGTATTGAAAATTACTACGCATGGACGGCTTCGCTTAAAATGCAAAATGCAAAAGTGTTTATACCGAAATTCAGCATGACTGAAGAATTTGAGCTGAGCGATGTGTTAAAAAAAATGGGTATGACCGATGCATTTAGTCTTGCTGCCGATTTTTCGGGTATGACGGGCACCAAGGATTTGTTGATTGATAAAGTGGTGCATAAGGCGTTTATTGATGTGAACGAAAAAGGAACGGAAGCTGCGGCTGCAACAGCTGTAGTGATACGCGAGAAATCCATGCCCATGAATGTTGTGACCTTCCGCGCCGATCATCCTTTTATGTTTGTGCTTCGCGATAATGCCACGAATAATATCCTGTTCATAGGCAAAGTGGCAAATCCTTCAGCCGAGGGGGAAGATTAATATTTGCATAAGTGCATCTGACTGCGTATATTTGGGTACCCAAATTCCACCACAATGAAAGAGAAACTGCTGGTTGGTATGCTCGGCAAAACACAGTCGGGTAAAACGCATACATGGAACACTATTTTCGAAAAAAAAGAAGTGAAAACGGGTCGCAACCTGCGTAAGTTAACACTCAATGAAAAGGGCGATTCCGTTGATGTATTTCTTGTGAACCGTTCGGCACAGAAGCGGCACATGGATATTTCGCAGATTATTACAGTAGACCAGCCCAAAATTGTACTATGCTCACTTCAGTACGCCAAAGAGATTGTGAAAACACTGAAGTATTTTGTGGAGAACGATTATTTTCTGTATATCCACTGGCTCAATCCGGGTTACAACGACCCGCATGATGCACCACTGTTTTATGATTTTGATGTGCTGAATTATATTTTTTCGGCCGATTCAATGATTGGCGTTCGAAACGGAAAAAAAGAGCCTGCGGAACGTGTAAGGGAAATCCGTGATTTTATTTATGCATGGAGCCGTGAACGGGGTTTGCTGAAAGAAAAGTATGCTCTAAAACTGTAACATGAATAAGTGATTCTCAATACTTGTGTCCCTTTTATAAGACCTTATCACTTACTTTTCAGACATATATCATTTATCTCCGCCTTAAAATTTAATAAGTTTTTGCGCTGATTTGTCAGAAATAGATATATTTGCATCGGAAAAAATATTAACCCAAAATTCAATTGATATGGCTTACAAAATAACCGATGATTGCACAGCTTGCGGAACATGCGTTGACGAATGTCCTGTTGAAGCTATTTCTGAAGGCGATATTTACAAAATAGACCCCGATGTATGTACCGACTGCGGTGCCTGCGCCGATGTTTGCCCCGTAGAAGCAATCCATCCGGAATAATTTATTCTGCAGTTTTTTCAAAAACCCTGCCCTCAAAGGCGGGGTTTTTTATTTATAAAAAAATAAATACGTGTTATTAATAGGAATGTGCTCTTTGATGACCTACCTTTATCAAACTTGTTCGCAAAATATCTAAAAATTCCTGCTCTTGCTTCCGGAAGGAAGCAGTGAAAATAAATATTTAAATATAGCCAATTGACCAACCAGTTTCCTTTCTTCTTCGCCCAATTCTGCCTTGTTTTTTCTTCACATTAATTTTTTTCTCATTACTCGGACACAATGTTGTCCGACCAAATTTTTATAACACTACTTCATTATATATTTTTGGGTTCGTTTCATGAAATACGAATGTATATATAGTGTTTTCGCAAATACTGTATATGATTATTTTATGAACATTTGGCGCTGATTTTACTCTAATAAACTAGCTGATATGGATAAAACTGTTTTGATATGGACGAAGGATGATAGTTTGAAGGAGCGGGTCAGAACAGCCGTAGAGAAACTTGGGTTGCGTTTGGTAACTGCCGAATGCGACGCCGATATTATCGGCATTCCGTGTTTTTATGTGATTCTCGATTCATCGAAGCTCAATGCTCCACTCACTGAGTATCTGAATAAAATGGCCAGAGTGATGGCCGACTATGAGCAGACAATTCTTATTGTTGGTACAAACAGGCACCGAATTCCAAATCCGTTAAAAAATTTCGTAGTCAAACTGGATGAGGTTCCCGATAGTTTGTTCCTGGAAAAGAGCATTGAAAAGGCCCATGATAATTGCCCGGCAGTGATGCGGCAAAATATGAACAATACGTTTGCCTACACACAATTTGACCGAACAAAAAAACGAATTTTCAGAGTGTGGTATCTGCACAAGGAACTCACGAAAAAAGGAGGATATGCAAATACCAAAGTGTTTGCAAATATTTTCAATGTGAGTGAAAAAACGATTCTTCGCGATATAAAAATACTTAAAGATTTTAGCTGTGAAATATACTACGACGGCTGGGCTCAGAATAAGGGATTCTATATGCGAGAATCGTTCAAATAAACTTTTTCGGGCAGGTTGGAATTGCAGAGAGTTTTCGGTACAATAAAAACAATAGAAGTGAAGGAATGTGAATTATTGGACATTAATCCAATTCTATGAGACAATTACAACTATCCTTCAATGGTCCGTTTCCATTCAAAGATCTTGAAGTTGGAAGTTTACAAAAAAAAACCGATAAGCCGGGCGTCTACATCTGGGGTTTCGAACATCCCTTGAATAAAAAGTTTATACCATATTTTGTTGGTGCCGCGGGCCTTTCAGTACGCTCACATCTGGCCAGGCACTTTAAAACTATTTTTAATGCATCGGCAAACACCTATAAATGGCTTTCCGAAGATTATTTGTTCGGGCTAAATGAAGTTCTGCCGTTTTATGCCGATGAAAAATTTCCTGATTTCAACGATTCGCTTCTTTTTGCCGGAACGCAGCATCTTCCTTTATGGTACCATGCACACAGAAGCTACTTTGATGACAAATTTATTTATCTGAATAATTTCGAATTCCTGAGAAAAACCGATGCCGGTCTCCGCATGACGGCTGATTACCCCTTTTCTATACTTGGACAGGATGTCTCGTCACTGGTTCCCTACCTTGACAGACTGCAATTTTGTTACGGAACGATTGTAAATGGGCTGAATCTGAAATTATTTTATGAGTATATGGAAGCGTTCATCCGGTTTTTGTTAAAGGGAAAAACGATGGGTAATTCTCTGAATTTTGGTGATGTTCGCTATTTACAAAAAAATGTCTTCCCTGGAGTGTTTATCAGAAACAGCAATGGCGTTCAGCATTTGTTCAAGGAAGATATCGGACTCGACTTTTCCGGTTACGAGATCTATTAAATGCAAAAAATCATCTTTCTGCAATAGCATCGGTACCTGATGCATAATTATCCGTAATTTTGCGATACAGTACCGAAATGCTCCGTAAATGGACAATTTTTCTTACCTCGAAAATGCAAATGCGTTCTATTTAGACGAATTGCACCGCCAATATCTCGAAAACCCATCAGCAGTAGACCCCGGCTGGCAGCGTTTTTTCGAAGGTTTCGAATTTGCCCGCAAGCAATATCCCTTGAAGAAAAGCTCTGCGGGCAGTGCTTTTGACGATGAGGTGAAAGTAATTAATCTGGTGAATGCATACCGTGAGCGCGGTCATTATTTTACGCTTACAAACCCGGTACGAACACGCCGTCAGTATTCACCTACACTTGATATCGAAAATTTCGGACTGGTTGAAAAAGACCTTGACCGGACTTTTGCTGCCGGAAGCGAACTTGGATTGGGTGCGGCAACTTTAAGGCATATAGTTGAAGAGTTAAAAATCACCTATTGCAGCCACCTCGGCGTAGAATATATGTATATCCGCCGTCCGGAAATTGTTAGCTGGCTGAAGCAGAATATGGAAAGCCGCCGGAACAAGTCCGCATTCAGTGCTGAGCAGAAAAAAATGATACTGCATAAAGTAAGTGAGGCGGTATTGTTTGAACGCTATCTTCATACCCGTTATCCGGGACAAAAAAGTTTCTCTCTCGAAGGTGCAGAAGCGTTGATACCTGCACTTGATGCCGTAATTCGAAAAGGTGCCGCGCATGGATGTCTGGAATTTGTTATAGGCATGCCACACCGTGGCAGACTGAATGTGCTGGCCAATATTCTTCATAAATCATACGAAGCTATATTTACCGAATTTGCAGGAGCACCCTTTGAAGACCATTATCTTCAGGGAGATGTAAAATACCACCTGGGATATTCATCCGATTATGAAACCGGCGAAGGCCGTCCGGTGCACCTTACACTTACACCTAATCCTTCGCACCTTGAAGCTGTAGGACCCGTAGTTGAAGGTATTGTGCGTGCCAAAACCGATAAATATAATGATTGTACCGGCAGCAAAGTCGTTCCCATACTTATTCACGGAGACGCTTCAGTTTCAGGGCAGGGAGTTATATATGAGCTGCTTCAGATGTCTGAACTGCAAGGCTACAGAACCGGAGGAACCATACATATTGTTGTGAACAACCAAATTGGATTTACGACAAACTATCAGGACGGACGTTCGAGTATATACTGTACCGATGTGGCGAAAACCATACAGTCGCCTATTTTTCATGTGAACGGCGATGACGTGGAAGCGGTTGTTTATACTGTGCTGCTTGCCATGGATTACCGCAAAAAATTTCATAAAGATGTTTTCATCGACCTGTTGTGCTACCGACGCTATGGTCATAATGAAAGTGATGAACCCCGCTATACGCAGCCGCTTCTCTACAAGATTATTGAGAAACACCCGAATCTGCTGGATATTTATATTGAAAAACTCAGAAATGAGGGGGTTATTGGCATAAGCGAAACGGCCTTAATAAAAGAGCAGTTTGACAGGATGCTTGAGGATGGGTATCTTGCATCAAAACAAAAAACGCATGCAACGATTAGAGCATTTCTCGAAAATCTGTGGACAGGAATAGTTCGTGCCGACACCACGATTATTCACAAAGAATTTGAAACAGGTATCGCACCCTTACTTTTGAACGAAATAGGCACTAAAATAACGCAACTTCCGGCAGAAAAAACCTTCTTTAAAAAAATCGTGAAGCTGCAATCAGACCGTCGTGCAATGCTTTCTGAAAACGGAAATGTTGACTGGGCCATGGCAGAATTGCTTGCTATGGGAAGTCTTTTACAGGAAGGGTTTCCTGTGCGTTTGAGTGGTCAGGATGTGAAACGGGGCACCTTCAGTCAGCGTCACAGCGTGCTTACGGTCGAAGATTCGGAAGAGGAATTTATTCCGTTGAATACCATATCTGACAGTCAGGCAAAATTTGATGTTTATAATTCACTGCTTTCGGAATATGGCGTGCTGGGCTTTGAGTATGGTTATGCTCTTGCCACACCGAATGGGCTCACTATTTGGGAAGCACAGTTCGGCGATTTCGGCAACGGCGGTCAGATTATCATTGACCAGTTTCTTACCTGTGCCGAAGAAAAATGGAATGTTATGAATGGCTTGGTATTGTTGCTCCCGCACGGATACGAAGGTCAGGGGCCGGAGCATTCCAGCGGGCGTTTGGAGCGCTTTATGGTGCTGTGCGCCGGGAATAACATTACCGTTGCAAATTGCAGTACGCCGGCAAATTATTTTCATTTGTTGCGCAGACAGCTGCACAGACCCTTCCGCAAGCCGCTGGTTGTTTTTACCCCTAAAAGCCTGCTCCGGAATCCGGCATGTGTTTCCTCACCGGAAGCATTTACTGCGGGCAGTTTTAGTGAAATTATGGATGATGCGACAACTGCAGCCGAAAAAATTACGCGTATCATTTTGTGTACGGGAAAAATTTATTACGAACTTGCAGATGAACGTAATAAAAATGGAATTGACACGGTTGCTATAATTAGAATTGAACAGCTTTTTCCGCTTGATACGGAAAAACTTCAAAAAATCATGAGTCGTTATAGAGGAGCCATTGAATTTTTATGGGTTCAGGAAGAGCCTGCCAATATGGGCGCAGGACCATTCATGATGCGTAGTTTAACGTTCAGTCCGTTTATATTAGTTGCCCGTCCCGAAAGCGGAAGCCCTGCCACAGGCTCGGCACAAGTGCATAAGATAGAGCAGCGACAAATAATTGAACGTGCATTTCAATGAATAAAGTCAATATAAATATTTGATGGTAAATTGTATGAAAAGCTCACACAAGTTACCATGAAAAACACAAACCACGCTTAGCGATTTTCATGGAAATAAAAATCCCCAGCCCCGGAGAATCCATCACTCAGGTTGTAATTGCAGCCTGGCTCGTTAAGAATAATGAGTTGGTGGTAAAAGATGCCGAAATTGCCGAAGTGGAATCGGATAAGGCGACTATGGCCCTTTACGCGCCTGTTACCGGCAGGATTACCTTGCTTGTTGACGAAGGAAGCACCGTAAATGTTGGTGATGTGGTGGCCACCATGGAGGTCGGTTCAGAGATTCCGGAAACAATAACTGCCGACATTCCTGTTAAGCCACAACCAGCAACTGTGCTCCCGGAACAAAAACACATACACATAAGCCCGCTTGCAAAAAAAATAATAGCAGAAAACAAAATAGATACCGGGAAATTTCAGAACATACCGTCGGGGCAGCGTATAACTAAAAAAGATGTTTTATCTCCTGTAAAGGAAAATAAATTAGAAGAACCGGGTCGCGAAACGGAACGAAAAAAAATGTCGCCACTACGGTTAAAGATTGCTGAAAGGCTGGTATCTGTTAAGAATGAAACGGCCATGCTCACTACGTTTAATGAGGTGAACATGAAAAAAATTGCTGAGTTTAAAACTCTTTACGGACAACGGTTTATTGAAAAATTTGGAGCCGTTCCCGGATATACAGCTATATTTGCAAAGGCTGCTGCGCTTGCATTACAAGGGTTTCAGGCAGTAAATGCACGAATAGACGGAGAAGAAATAGTGTACCATAAATATGTTGACATCAACATTGCCGTAAGCAGTCCGAAAGGCTTAATAACTCCATTGGTAAGGAATGCGGATAAACTGAATGTTCGCGATATTGACGTGCAAATCAAAGATTTTGCCGCGCGTGCAGCGGCAAACCGTATCACACTTGACGACCTTGCTGCCGGCACTTTTACTATTACCAACGGTGGCATTTTTGGATCGATGATGTCAACGCCAATTATCAATCCGCCGCAAACAGCCATTCTCGGCATGCACAAAGTGACCGACCGTGCTATGGTGGTGAATGGTGTTATTGAAATATTGCCGATGATGTACATCGCGCTGTCGTACGATCACCGGCTTATTGATGGAAAGGAATCGGTGGGATTTGTTGTAAAAATGAAAGAGATACTTGAAGATCCGATAGAGAAATTATTTGGAGGTGAATCAAATTTAACAGAACTATTACGCTGATAAAATCAATTGAAATGAGAAGGATAACAGACTTCCTGGTGTTAGGCTCCGGCATTGCCGGACTTAGTTACGCGCTGAAAGTTGCGAAACACGGGAAGGTTATTATAGTTACAAAATCCAATGCGGAAGAATCGTCCACACGATATGCCCAGGGTGGCATCGCGGCAGTGATGTACAGTCCTGATTCGTACGAGAAACATATTCGCGATACCATAAGCGCCGGAGCCGGATTGTGTAACGAAGCCATCGTGAAGATTACGATTGATGAATCAACGGAACGCATACAAGAGCTTATTGACTGGGGAACACAATTTGATAAAAATGAGTCTGGACAGTTTGACCTTGCCAAAGAAGGCGGTCACTCTGAACACCGCGTTTTACACAGCAAAGACAGTACAGGAAAAGAAATTGAGAAAGTACTATTAGAGCAGGTTAAAAAGCATCCAAACATTGAAGTGCTTGAAAAACATTTTGCCGTAGATATTATTACGCAGCATCATATGGGAATCCCTGTAAACAAGCGAACCAATGATATTGCCTGCTATGGCGCATACGTGCTGAATCCCGAAGAGACAAAGATTTACACGATACTTTCAAAGATTACACTGATAGCTACAGGTGGCGCCGGAAATATTTACAGCAATACAACAAATCCCGAAGTGAGCACCGGCGACGGCATTGCGCTTGTTTACCGG
This sequence comes from Bacteroidota bacterium, assembly GCA_037133915.1. Lineage (NCBI taxonomy): Bacteria > Pseudomonadati > Bacteroidota > Bacteroidota bacterium. Next base: position 60,111 of record JBAXND010000006.1, on the reverse strand, counting down.
GCAAAAGGAAAAGTTGACAATATGGAGTTTATACAATTCCATCCCACAGCTCTTTACAATCCGAAAGAACGTCCATCGTTTCTGATAACCGAAGCCATGCGGGGGTTTGGAGGCATCCTCAAAACAATAAAAGGCGAGGAGTTCATGAAGAAATACGATTCCCGCGAATCGCTTGCTCCCCGTGATATTGTTGCACGCGCCATCGACACCGAGATGAAGCTCAGCGGCGATGAACATGTATGTCTTGATTGCCGCCATATCCGTAAGAATGACCTGATACAGCATTTCCCGACGATTTATGCGAAATGCCTGAGTATCGGCATCGATATTTCAAAAGAAATGATACCCGTAGTTCCTGCGGCACACTACACCTGCGGCGGAGTTGCGGTTGACGAATACAGCCGCAGCTCCATTCGTAATTTATATGCAACGGGCGAATGTGCCTGCACAGGATTGCATGGCGCGAATCGTCTTGCATCCAACTCACTGCTTGAATCCCTTGTGTTTTCGCATCGTGCAGCCATCAGCGGTATTGAAATTCTTGAATCTGTAAGCATTAATAATGAAATCCCCGATTGGAATGCCGAAGGAACAGTGCTGAATGAAGAAATGATTCTGATTACCCAGACACTGAAAGAACTGCGCGAGATTATGAGTAATTATGTGGGCATTGTCCGTTCCGACCTCCGGCTGAAACGCGCTATGGACAGGCTACATCTGCTCTACACAGAGACTGAGGAACTCTACGAACGGTCAATACTCACATCGCGGATATGCGAAGTCCGTAACATGATAAACGTAGCCTATCTCATTATTAAAATGGCGATGAACCGCAAGGAAAGCCGGGGGCTGCATTATTCAATTGATTATCCGAAACTCAACAATTCCTGATTTTTTAATTACAGAATATGGCATTGATAAAAAAGGTAAAAGGAGTCGCTCCGCAGTTTGGTAAAGGCTGCTGGCTGGCTGATAATGCTACAATCACAGGCGATGTGATAACCGGCGACAGCTGCAGTTTCTGGTTCAATGCAGTAGTTCGCGGAGATGTACATTCCATTCGCATCGGTAATAATGTGAATGTTCAGGATAATGCCATCATTCACTGTACATACCTGAAAGCGCCTGTAACTATTGGCAATAATGTGAGCATCGCGCACAATGCGGTGGTTCATGGCTGTACTATACATGATAATGTTCTCATCGGGATGGGTGCCATTGTAATGGACGGCGTAATTATAGAAAGTAACTGTGTAATTGCGGCAGGTGCAGTGGTATTAGAAGGTACGCTCGTTGAATCGGGCAGTGTGTATGCCGGTGTTCCTGCAAAAAAAGTAAAGTCTATCAATAAAGAGTTGCTGGAAGGTCAGGTAAAACGCATTTCCGATAACTACATGATGTACGCAAGCTGGTACGATTGAAGAAAGACGTAAGACGACAGACTTAAGATAAAAAACAGAATAGTGTGGAGATGAAAACAAAAATATTTGTTTATGAAAGTTAACGGTAAGGATTACAGAACGGTTTGGCTCGAAGGAAATACCGTTATGATGATAGAGCAGAACCTGCTTCCATTTGAATTCAGAATTTTTGAATCTCGCAGTTATAAAGAAACCTGCATGGCCATCAAGACCATGATTGTTCGTGGAGCAGGTGCGATTGGAGTTACAGCCGGTTATGCCATGGCACAGGCATTCATGGAAGCCCCGGCTGTTGGATTCGATGATTTTCTCCGCAACGCTAAAGCTGAAATTGAAGCCACACGTCCTACTGCGCGTAATTTGTTCTATGCGGTTGACCGTGTGTACGCCGCCGGAATGGAAAGTCTTGCTGCTGCCATAAAAGAGGCTGAATTACTGGGCAACGAGGATGTTGCCTCAAGCCGTGCAATCGGGCACTTTGGCAATACGCTGATAAAAGATGGTTACAGGATTGAAACACATTGCAATGCAGGCTGGTTGGCATTTGCCGATTACGGAACCGCGCTGTCACCTGTATATATTGCTGCGGCAGAAGGCAAAAATATTTTTGTGTATGCCGACGAAACGCGGCCACGCAGTCAGGGTGCAAGACTTACCGCATGGGAACTGAAGAATGAGAACATCCCGCATCAAATCATTCCCGATAATGCCGGTGCGTGGCTTATGTCGCAAGGGAAAATAGATATGATGATTGTTGGCGCCGACCGCATTGCCGCAAACGGTGATACGGCAAATAAAATAGGGACGCTTGAAAAGGCTATAGCTGCAAAGGAATACGGAATTCCATTTTATGTAGCCGCTCCGACTTCAACATTTGATATGAATTGTAACAACGGAAAAAACATTCCTATTGAGGAGCGCACAGAGAATGAAGTGCTCTATCAAACTGGTCCTGACCGAAACGGAAACATGCAAGAAATACTGGTTTGCTCACCCGGTTCGGGGGCATGCAATCCTGCCTTCGACGTAACTCCTGCAAAATTCATCACAAAAATCATTACCGAGAAAGGCATCATTGAACCTACGGTCGAAGCAATTGCCGCGCTGAATATCGCTTAGTCCGGCTGTTTTTAAGAATTTCCTTATATTCGCCGGGAATATTTTCATGATGTCGGGAGAACAATACACAGGTGTTAAATTCACAACCGTTTTCCGTAACAGGATTACACTGCAGCATCGTTTGCTTGACGACCTCAGGATGTGGTGTCAGCTGTTCGATGAAAAGGGGCTTGCACCGCCATATCCGGGCGGTTCGTACGGAAACCTCAGCTTCCGTACAGGAAGTAACAGTTTTATAATTACAGGCACAGCGATAGGGCTTAAGGATGCTTTGTGTAATGAATCATTTGTGGAAGTGACCGCGTGTCAGACTTTTCAGAACAAGGTGATGGTGAACGGCCTTCGCGAACCTTCGTCGGAAAGCATGCTTCATTATACGATTTACAGTCAGCGCCCCGATGTTAACGCTGTGTTTCATGGTCACTGTACGGAACTGATGGAGAGCGCTGCTACTCTCGGTATTCCGGTAACAGACAAAGAGGCTCCATACGGCTCTGTTGAACTTGCAGAAAGCATTGGCAGGCTTGTGAATTCCGACTTTTTTATTTTGAAAAATCATGGATTTGTGTCGCTTGGCCGAAGAATGAAAGAGGCCGGGCAGCAAGCGGTAAATATGATTGAGCGTGTCAAAAAATAATACCGGATGGAACAAAACGGCAGTATACTGTTGGTAGACGACGAAGATGATATTCTTGAATTTCTGGGATACAATCTCCGTCGCGAAGGCTATACCGTGCATACGGCCAAAGACGGGCTTGACGCATTCGAAAAAGCCAAAGAAATACTACCACAATTAGTAATACTCGATATCATGATGCCCCGCATGGATGGTATCGAAGCATGCAGGCTGATGCGCAGGGAGCCGTCGCTCAGCAAAATACTTATTATGTTTTTGACGGCACGCAGCGAAGATTACAAACAAATAGAAGGATTGGAATCAGGTGCCGACGATTACATCAATAAAACGGTGAAGCCGGCGGTACTGCTGAGTAAAGTTAAAGCAATGTTCCGCCGTGTTGTAAATAGTACGGATGACGTGAACAATAACCGCATCACACTGGGTGAGCTGGTGATTGACCGCGAACGCTACATCATTATACACCGTGGGAGGGAAATTGTGCTTCCGCGCAAAGAGTTTGAACTATTATTGCTGCTTACCTCAAAGCCCGGAAAAGTGTTTTCAAGGGAGGAAATTTTTCATATTATTTGGGGAAACAAGGTTATAGTGGGCGACCGCACAATTGATGTTCATATTCGTAAGCTGCGAGAATTATCAGGCATTTCACGCATTGTAACTGTGAAAGGCGTGGGATACAAATTTGAATTATAAATTTTTATGAAGAAGAACCATCCAATCATTATTGCGTTCAATCTTTCGCTTCTCATCACTTTATTTGTGGTTTGTATCAATATTATTCTCGGCCTGTACGTTAACGGAAATATTGAATGGTTGGGTTTGATGGTTATTGCTGTTTGCGTTTTTGTGTTCTCATTTATTTTGCTGCGGTGGTCGTTGAAAAAGTTTATTTACAACCGCATTAAAGTTATCTATCGTACTATTCACGACCTCATGGTAACCAAGGATGCACCCAGTAAAAAAGTGATTGAAGGTGACTGGTACGGCGAGATTGAGAAAGATGTGGAACAATGGGCGAATGCACAGAATAAGGAAATAGAAGATTTGCGGAGGCTTGAAAAATACCGCCGTGATTTTCTCGGAAGTGTTTCGCACGAGCTGAAAACGCCGATTTTCAACATTCAGGGTTATGTGCTTACACTACTCGAAGGTGGATTGGAAGATGCCAGCATCAATCGTGAATACCTGCTGCGTACCGAATTGAATATCGACCGTATGGTTGCCATCATCAACGATCTGGAGACTATTTCCAAGCTTGAATCGGGTGTGCTTAAACTTCAGTATCAGAAATTCGATCTGGTGGCGCTTACACGCGAAATTGTTGATTTTTATGAGATGAATGCCCGTGAGCGTTCGATTAGCCTGGTGATAAACAGCGCGACACCTGTCATGGTGAGTGCCGATAAAGAGCGCATTCGTCACGTAATGGCCAACCTCGTCGAGAACTCCATTAAGTATGGAATGCAGAATGGCCGCACCCTGATCAGTTTTTACGATATGGACCAGAATGTCCTGACCGAAATAGAAGACAACGGTATGGGAATTAACGAAGAGGATATTCCCAGGGTTTTCGAACGTTTCTTCAGAACGAGCCAGGGGCGAAGCCGCGAGAAAAAAGGCACCGGGCTTGGATTAGCTATCGTTAAACACATCATTGAAGCGCACAAGCAGGCTATCAATGTAAAAAGTTCGCCCGGCAGGGGAACCACTTTCACGTTTACGTTAAAAAAAGGGTAACAGCGCAAACCGCAGAATCCGGACAACAGAAGTTATACCGTTACTTTCTATGAATTACTCCTTCAAAAGATGATTTAATGCCGATAGTGTAGCTGTTATAGCACAATTTTTCGGTCTACGTTTCGGTATTCTCTACCTTTGCACTCTCAATTATTGTGTATGAACTGGGCAGAGATTGTTGCACTGATTGTTTCGGGATTCCTGGTAGGTTTCATCAATACACTTGCGGGTGGCGGCACCATCATCACTGTTTCATTGCTATTGTTTCTGGGTCTTCCGGCAACGGTTGCAAACGGCACAAACCGCGTAGCCGTAGTATTTCAGACACTTGTGGCTGTTATCAGTTTCCGTAAGCAAAAATTGCTCGACACCCGGAAAGGACTTGGTTTCTCTGTGCCAACTGTATTGGGCTCGGTGCTGGGCGCCATGATAGCCGCACATTTCGAAGAATCCATGATGCAGAAGGTAATTGCTCTGGTGATGATTATGATGCTGTTCTTTATCCTGTATAAACCTGAACGCTGGCTCAAAAGCAGACCCGACCTCATCGAAAAAAGAATCTCGGTTTTTCAGCTTGTTGTTTTTTTTCTGATTGGATTTTACGGCGGTTTCATTCACATGGGGGTTGGCTTTTTTCTTATCGCATTCCTGGTAATGTCGGGCGGATACGACCTCGTAAAAGCCAATGCCATCAAGAATCTTATTGTGCTTGCCTATGCTCCCTTCGCGCTGGTGGTTTTCATGTTCAACGGGCAGGTGAATTATCAATACGGTCTGATAATCTCCATCGGAAATGTTGGTGGGGCATGGCTCGCATCGCATTTTGCAGTGAACAAGGGCGCGAATTTTATTCGCTGGGTCATTGTCGCCGTAATTATTATTACTTCTTTGCAACTGCTCGGTATTATCAATTTCAAAGATATCTTTTCAGCAATACTGTGATATTTCAAATCTTTAGAGTGACGATAGAAAAGTGGATGTTGAAAGTTGAGAAAAAATCCGCTCTTATGATGAAATAGGCTCGCCCGAATTATTACTATCTTTGTTACAGATAATAACGATGCCCCGATGCCCCGTAAACCTAAACAACAAGCTTCCGCACTGAAGGTGCTCCCCGGAGTAGCGCAGCCATCGCAACTAAACGATGAAGCCGTTATACGCATGCAAGGGAAAAAGAATGAGCCGCTGAATATTGATGATTTATTCAATGGTATCCGTTCAGGAAACCGCATGCTCCTTAGCAAAGCCATAACATTGGCCGAAAGCGCACGTTCCGACCATCAGCTTATGGCACAGGCATTGATTGAAAAATGTTTGCCCTTTTCGGGGAAATCATTAAGAATTGGAATTACCGGAGTCCCCGGTGTAGGTAAAAGTACTTTTATTGAAGCCTTGGGCACTTGGCTTACTTCCAGAGGTCACAAGCTTGCCGTACTTGCCATTGACCCGAGCAGCAGCCGCAGCAAAGGCAGCATACTTGGAGATAAAACGCGCATGGAAGATCTGGCAACCGACCCCAATGCTTTTATTCGCCCTTCGCCTTCGGCAGGAACTTTAGGGGGTGTGGCACGCAAGACCTGGGAAACGGTGGTGCTTTGTGAAGCCGCAGGTTTCAACACTATTTTTATTGAAACGGTCGGCGTTGGTCAATCAGAAACGGCCGTTCACTCCATGGTCGATTTCTTCCTGCTCATGATGCTTGCCGGAGCCGGCGATGAACTACAGGGCATCAAACGCGGCATTATGGAAATGGCTGATGGCATTGTTATCAACAAAGCTGATGGCAGCAATCTGAAAAAAGCAATGCTGGCCCGTTCAGAATACGAACGTGCGCTGAACCTGTTCCCGCTTCCGCCATCAGGTCTCAGACCCAAAGTAGCGTTGTGTTCTGCGATTGACCGTTCGGGAATCAAAGAAGCATGGAAGAAGATAGAAGATTACTGTAGTTTTACAAGGATGAACGGCTATTTTGAAAGCAAGCGACTCGAACAGGCCGAAGTGCGCATGTACGACACCATTGAAGGCCGGTTACGGAATGATTTCTTTAACGATAAAGATATTAAGAACATGCTGCAAAAGGTTCTGCTGGATATCCGCGAACACCGCATCAGTTCTTATATTGCGGCACAGCAGCTGCTCGATGAGTATTATGCCCTGAACGGGAAAAAATGAAAAACCATATCAATTAAACTTTTATGAAAATTATAACCTATAACGTCAACGGCATCCGTGCAGCGCTTTCAAAAGGTTTTATTGAATGGCTCACAGCCACAAATCCCGATGTAGTATGCCTGCAGGAAACCAAGGCGCAGCCTGAGCAGGTTCCGCTGTTTGATTTTGAAGATGCCGGATACCGCACATACTGGTTCTCTGCAATAAAAAAAGGATACAGCGGTGTTGCCATCCTCACCAAACGTGAGCCCGATAATGTAACCGCCGGTATGGGAATCAGCAAATACGATGATGAAGGACGCGTGATTCGTGCCGATTATGGCGACCTTACCGTTATCAGTGTATATCATCCATCAGGCACCAGTGGTGAGCTGCGCCAGGCTTTCAAAATGCAGTGGCTCGAAGACTTTCACCGTTGGGCGAATGAACTTAAAAAAGAACGTCCGAACCTCATCATTTCCGGCGACTATAACATCTGTCACAAACCTATTGATATTCATGACCCCGTTCGTAATGCCAACAGCAGCGGATTTTTACCCGAAGAACGTGAATGGATGACGCGTTTTACCGACAGTGGATTTATTGATACCTTCCGTCATTTCAACGACCAGCCGCACAATTACACCTGGTGGAGTTTCAGAGCCGGATCACGTGGTAAGAATCTGGGCTGGCGTATCGACTATAACATGGCGAGTCTGCCGCTCGAAAAACGATTGATGAGAGCCGCCATACTTCCCGAAGCAAAACACTCCGACCACTGTCCTGCGCTCCTCGAAATAGACTTCTGAACAACATACAGTATTAACAAAACCGTGTTAGTATCTAAATATCATCGCAATGTGTGCATCGGGCGATGTGACTTAATTTTGGACGATTGTACCAATAGCCGGGCGGCTCAATTCGCATTATAAACATTTGAAGTTTTGAAAATGAGTGGGTCCAACGGTACTGATATTCACCATCAGAGCTTATAGCTCCTGCTTTTTAGTTCTAAGTAATTAAATGACAATTCAATGAAAAACAACAATCTGATTACCGCAATTGTTATGGTATTTGTAGTTACTGTATTCACCTCCTGTGTTTCAATGAAGAAGTATCAGGAACTTGAAACAGCCCGTAACCAGTGCGATGCAGAAAACAAAGCACTCAGTGCAAAAAATATTGACCTTACTACTCTCAGCACCGAGCAGCGCGAATCAATAGCAAAGCTGACCAAACAGAATAGTACGCTGCTTGCCGATTCCGTAACAAAAGGTACGGAGCTCAGGGATTTGAGAGAGCAGCTTAACAAACTGAATGTTGCATATGCCGATATGGAGAAGCAAAATCAGGCACTGCTGAGCGGCAATAAATCGGAAACGTCAAAAATATTGGCCGAGTTACAGAAAACCAAAGATGACCTTCAGAAAAAAGAAGAGGATTTGGGTAAGATGGAAAAAGAACTCAGCGGCAAAAAGATTAATCTTGACGAGCTGAGTGCTCAGCTAAAAGAAAAAGAGCAGCGGCTCAACGAGCTTCAATCGATACTCGACAAAAAGGACTCTGCGGTAAAAGCATTGAAACAGCGCGTAAGTGAAGCCTTGCTTGGCTACGAGAATAAAGGGCTGACGATTCAGCAGAAAAATGGAAAAGTATACATTTCTATGGATGAAAAACTGCTTTTTGCCACAGGCAGCTTCGACGTGGCCGCCAAAGGAGTAGAGGCATTGGTGAAGCTGAGCAAGGTGTTGGAACAGAATGCAGACATCAACATCATGATTGAAGGACATACCGATAACGTTCCGTATAAAGGTTCCACAGGGCAGATAAACGATAACTGGGATTTGAGCGTGATGCGGGCAACTTCGGTCGTGAAAATTCTTCTGAAGAACAGTAAAATTGCGCCTCAGCGGATTATTGCCGCCGGTCGTAGTCAGTACTGTCCGGTTGACGAAGCCAATACTGATGTGGCAAGAGGCAAGAACCGCCGTACCGAAATCATCCTCACACCGAAACTCGATGAGCTGTTGAAACTGCTCGAGAATAACTAAAAAAACGGGTATTAGGAAAAGTATTCTGCCTGTCTTGACCTTAAGACAAATTCGCCTTTTTGCGTTCAGTTTCCTGACACAAATTCATGCGAATGCCATAGGAAATGGCGAACCGGCGCTGAAAACCCAGTGGTTCCTGCCGTTGCCAATTATCCTGTTTTTTAATATCAATCAGTAAAATTTATTATTAAGTAACTGATTGTAAGCACTTCCATGAGGATATTTTTATTTCCGGGAAATACTTCTTAATTTTGTGATATCGGACAACCATAAAAGGTTAATTGCTGTCTATTAGCAGTTCGATATATACACATATACGAAAGCAATTACCGAAATCGTTTGTTAAATAAAGAAAATATATCTGATGCGAATAATCCACTCACTATTTTTTAAACCATTCCGTTCCCTGCGGCTGACTTTTTTGGGGCTGGCGATACTGCTTAGTTACCCGTCATTGGCGCAGTTAAATATCAGTACAGCCATGACGCCGACACAACTCGTGCAGAATGTTCTGGTTGGAACGGGTGTAACGGTTTCAGGTGTTACGTATACCGGCTCCATCAACGGACGCGGCTCCTTTACCAATGGAAATACAACAACACTTGGCTTTTCCGATGGTCTTATTTTAGCAACTGGAAATGTAACCGATATTGATCAGGCAGCCTCGGCTTTTGCATCTACCGACCTTGCCATGCCGGGTGACGTCGATCTCGAAACGCTTATTGGAAGCGGTAACAGCTCACACGACGCTTCTGTTCTCGCATTTAATTTCATACCCCTGGCCGATACAATTAAGTTCCGTTATAAATTCGGTTCTGAAGAATATCCGGAGTTTTCCAACAGTTCATTTAATGACGTATTTGGTTTCTTTCTCACCGGGCCAAATCCACTGGGAGGAGCTTATACAAATAAAAATATTGCACTTCTGCCGGGTACAACCACACCGGTTTCTATCAACAATGTTAACAACGGATTAAGTAATACCGGTCCTTGTGTAAACTGCGCTTATTACATAGACAACGCAAGCAGTGGAACCATTGTTTATGACGGAACCACTAAAATACTTACGGCATGGGCATTGGTTGTTCCCTGTGTGCAATATCATATCAAACTGGCTATTGCCGATGTCGGCGACGGAATTTACGATTCCGGTGTTTTTCTGGAAGGAAACAGTTTTTCAAGTAATGCGGTTACCATCAGCACCTACTATACTACGCCTCAGGCGGGAACCGATGCGGTTGAGGGATGTAACGACGCCATCATCAGTTTTAAACTGCCTGCGGTAACGCCAAATCCTTTCCCAATCAATTATTCGATTCACGGAACAGCCACCAATGGTGTTGACTACACTACTATTCCGGCAGGTGTTACTATTCCGGCAGGCCAGGACTCCGTTACTGTTACCATTCATCCGATAGTGGATGGTCTTACAGAAGGAACAGAAACAGTGATGCTTATATTTCAGACGAGCATTTGCGGCGGTTATGATACTGTAAGTGTAAATATTATTGATAATATTCCAATTTCACTTACAACAAGCAACGATACCACCTTATGTGGTGGTTCGGCAACTATCTGCACCACGCCCGCCGGAGGAATACAGCCCTATTCCTATAACTGGAGCAGTGGCGCAGGCACTACAAACTGCGTAACTGTTTCACCGGGCAACACAACCACATATACCATTTCGGTAACTGATATTTGCAACACACTTGCCACAGACAACGTAATTGTATATATAGGCAGCGGTAGCGCAAATGCGGGGAACGACACTTCCATGTGTCTTGGAGAGCAAATGACACTGGCGGCTACAGGTGGAACGGGATATTTATGGAGTACCGGTGCCACTACAGGCATCATAAGTGTTTCGCCAACAGTAACTACAACGTATTATGTTACGGTTTATGGAACCTGTAATGCCTATGATTCTGTGGTAGTAACTGTGAATCCGAGTCCGACTGTGAGCGCGTCTGTAAATCCTTTATCTATATATATGGGTGATCAGGCTTACCTCTCGGCAACAGGTGCAGCATCTTTTTCCTGGGTATCGCTGCCGCCCGACCCAACGCTATCGGGCCAGTCCAACATGGCGAATCCGGTGGTTTCTCCACCCGTTACAACCATATACCTTGTCACCGGAACCGATCCTAACGGATGCCAGGGCAATGATACTGTTACGTTGATTGTTATCCCTATTTTTCCGATGCCCGATTTCACATCAAATATTCAATCGGGCTGTGAGCCATTGTTGGTGCAGTTCTATGACCAGTCTACAAAAGTTGCACCGGGTGCTGATTATTTCTGGGATTTTGGCAATGGAACCACTTCAACGGCACAAAATCCGGTAGCTTATTTTGCTGACCGCGGAAAATACGACATAACCCTCACGATTACCAATCCGGGAGGGTATGTGGGAAGCATGACGGCATCTCAATACATTGAGGTCTATCCGAATCCTATTGCCCGCTATATCGTGAGCCCGTCAAATGACGTAAGTATATTCGACCCAACGGTCAACTTTTTTGATCAGTCTGTTGGCAACCCCATTCACTGGTACTGGACATTTGGTGATAGTTACTATGACACAGTTCAAAATCCACAGCATATTTATCCGAATGAAGATACTGCAACCTACCCGGTTATGCTGATTGTAACAACAGTGCATGGTTGCACGGATACAACACAATTTAATGTAATCGTCCATCCTGAATGGGCTCTTTATATCCCATCGGCATTCACTCCAAACAAGGATGGCAAAAATGATTTCTATTTTGTTACCGGCTTCGGAATTTATGATAAGGATTTTGAAATGACTATTTACAATCGCTGGGGTCAAATGCTGTATAAGTCAGATGATATCACGAAAGGCTGGGACGGAAAATTTGACGGTCAGTATGCCCTTCCGGGGACATATATCGTAAAAGTTTACTACAGAGATTTTCTGCAACGAAAAAAAGAGGCACAGAAAGCATTTACACTCATACGATAATTGGTTTCGAGAAATACAGAAATAAGGACTCTCACAAAACGGGTCCTTATTTTTTTCGGTACAATTGATATTGGTTCAACGTTGAAATTTTACTTAATTTTGCGCCATTAATCAGAAATAATATAATATCATGGCTAAAATAAAAGTTGCAATTAACGGGTTTGGCCGTATCGGCAGGCTGACATTCCGGATACTACAAAAGAACAGCAATGTTGAAGTAGTGGCATTGAATGATCTTACCGACGCAAAAACACTGGCACACCTTCTTAAATATGACAGTATTCACGGCAGATATCCCGGCGAAGTTTCGTCTGACGGTGACTCAATAATAATCGATGGTGTTAAAATTAAAGTATTGGCAGAGAAAGACCCTGCAATGCTTCCATGGAAAGACCTGGGCGTTCAGGTTGTAGTTGAATCGACAGGTGTGTTCCGCACGCGTGAAAAATTAGAAAAGCACATACAGGCAGGTGCCCAAAAAGTGGTATTGTCGGTGCCGAGCAATACCCCGGCAGATGTTGACAGAACCATTGTTATTGGTGTTAACGACAGTGCACTGCAACCCGGCGACCGCTTTGTCAGCAATGCGTCGTGCACTACCAATTGCCTGGCGCCTGTTGCCAAAGTACTGAACGATAATTTTGGTATTAAACACGGTCTCATCAATACCATACATTCGTATACCAATGATCAGATTATTTTAGATGCCCCACATAAAGATCTGAGGCGTGCACGCGCTGCGGCGATGTCTATTATACCCACAAGTACCGGTGCTGCAAAAGCAATAGGTCTGGTAATTCCCGCTCTTGAAGGCAAACTCGATGGTTTGGCAATGCGCGTTCCTACGCCTGATGGCTCTGTTGTTGATTTTACCATGGAACTTGAAAAAGATGCTACCAAAGAACAAATCAATGAAGCTATGAAATTGGCCGCGGCCAGCGGTCCGATGAAAGGAGTACTTCAATACTGCACCGACCCCATTGTGAGTGTTGATGTAATTGGAAATCCTTATTCTTCCATTTTTGACGCAAAACTTACTCAGGTAATCGGTGGCAGATTTGTCAAAGTAGTGGCCTGGTATGATAATGAATATGGCTATTCCAACCGTCTTGCCGAAATGGTAGAACGTCTGGCTTAACCTTTCGTAAAATCAAAATAAGTATTAGCCTCCGGTCAATTGTTCCGGGGGCTTTTTTCTGTTCTTGCGGTATGTCCAGTCGAATGAAAGCCCGTCGAGAAGACGTATATGTTCGGCTGTAAGACCGGGACTAAACCAACGCTTTTGGGTACGCTGTCGTGTAATCCAGTTTGCCAGAGATTTATATTCAGGAGATGTTTCAGAGACAATGCAGCTTCCGAATGTCTTGCGGTATTCGCGCAGTTTGTAATAGAAGCTCATCCATCGATATTCCTGATTGTCCCACTCAAATCCTAATTTATCAAGCAGTTGATATTTTTCAATACTCAGTGTCGATGCCCGGTGCCTCTGGTAGTGAACCCAATTGGCGAGCAATGGGTTTTCGTCCCAGTTGTTGGGCACCATGCAATGTCCAAAACGTTTCTTAAAATCAGATAATTGTGCATAATGTTCGTGCCATAGCGGATGCTTTCGCCATACAATTTTCCGGGATTCAAAAGTTGTTGTATTATAATTGGGGACAATGGTTTGCCGGGTTTTACGACGGCGTTTTTTTGTGTCGGCGCTTGAAAAGAAGTCCGGCGATTGTTTTTTCTTTTTCATTGTTCGGTATTTGTTTTTTTTCATTGTTTTCTTTGCGCCATCCCAATATCAACACGGCATTCCAAAATGCAAAAAATGACACGCCCGGTTGCGACTCGAGAGTGTCTTCTGTAAACATTGAGATAAGCATAATGCAGATAAAAATAAAATAGAGGTACGTGAAAAACCTTTTTTGATGAACAGCAGGGTAGAGTAAGGCAAACAGAAATATTATAAAACCGATGAGTCCGAATGAAATGAGTATGGCCAGATATTGATTGTGTGAGCGCAGTCCAAGGTCTTTTAAGGGCGAATTTATTTGCTCGAGCTCTTCTCGGAATTTATTTTTTCCATCGCCGGTACCAACACCGAGCCAGGGATGTGCTGCGATGATACGTAATGATGTTTTCCAGAGTTCAACCCGTTGCATCATGGTTTGACCACTGGGATTGGCGTATAATTGATAATTGTCGTATTCCCACAAAAGATTGATAACACGATCGCGGAAATTTCCATTTTCGCCATAGCGTATATTGGCAACACCATCTTCAATGGCTTTAATATCATCTCCACTAAGGCTGTTTACACCGTCTTTATCTTTGCGCAGCCCTTTGGATGTGATGTAGCGCACTATAGTATAGCGCACCGGTTGACCCTTGCGGTCGTTACTGTCGAAATTTATACTACTGCGTTTGTTCCATGCCTCTGCAAGCTCATCCCAACAGATATACACCCAGGTATAATGCCCGTTCTCGATTTGTTTGTTGTCGAAATTAAATTGATATGTGTTACCGTAAGGAGTTTTAAATTCAAGTTCAGAAAGCTTTATTGGTTCAACATTTTTATATTCATTTACGATGCTGCTTATATAAAAGTACATTCCAAGACTGCCCGCAAGGGCGGCGCCTGCCACAAGTACTTTCACCGATAGCTGCGCCTTTGTAAAAATAAAGCGGAGAACCAAAACGAGTCCAGTAACAATCATGATTCCAATACCGGTTACGGAGCCTGTGATAAAAAGGTATATTATAAACCAGACGACCATCAAGCCCGCGCCAATCCGGGCAACCAATGATTTGATGGGCGCGGAGCGGGATATCATCCATGTTAATGCGAACACGGCAAAACATACATTCATCCCAAAGCGTATATGGGAAATAAGTACTGAAACATTGCGAATATCATTCACAACCGTGAATAGCAGCAGCCAGACACTTATTAAGGTTCCGGCAAACACAGCTCCTGCATGGACAAGCAGAATGGTATAGATATTTTTTATAGAGAGTTCTTCAGCAGACGCAACTATAAACGGCATGATAAGCAGTGGCACTTTGATACGAATATCTTTGAATGCATAATCAAAGTCGTGGGTCCAAAGCAGTCCGACCAGATGCAATACCATGATGAGGCATGCTACCAGAGCAGCTTTATTGGCAGTGAAGCGTCTGAGTTTATTTTTGTAATCGGCTTCACAAATCCAGTTTCCGATGAGTACCATTTGCGAAACGCTCATGAAATACTTGGAAAGCGGAAGTGATGCGGCAAACAACAACAATCCGAACAAATAAATCAGCCGGTGATACTCTTTTTTAAGAATGGGCATGGCGAATAGTGTTCGCAGGTTTATTTCTTCTCTTTCGGATTTTCTTTTATATATGTTCCGTCAAGTATAGATTTATACAAACTACGATTCTGAAGAACTTCAATTGCTTTTTTTACTTCCGGGTCATCAACAAGTGCTGCCTCTATGCGACCCTTCTGATAATAGTAACGGGGTATAATATACAGTTTCAGAAGAATACTGATTTGTGATTTGAATTTTTGCAGATCATCCGTTTTTTCATGCATCATTTTATTCTGCAGCACATCGAATTCTGTTTTTATTGCGTCAAAATATTTTTCTTTTTCTGCATTTTCCTTCAGCTTTTCAAGGGCCTTTTCACTCTGTGTCGTATAGCTGTAATGCTTGTTTGATAAGAACTTCTGGAAGTCAGTATAAATATCATCCGTAATAATAAAATCTTTTGGTTTTGCAATTTGAGGATGTGCCCTGTAAAACGTGGTGGCATAATCAAAAACAAGGTAATTGGTAATGAGTGCCTGTGCAATATTGCTGTATTCTTCGGGTGCCATTAATATATCGGGGTCAATGCCACCGCCTTCATAGACAGTCCGCCCGTTTTTTGTTTTAAAAGCCCGCTTCAGCGAATCCGCCATTTTTGTGGCTTCACCTTCATTATCTTTGTGGGCATAATCCAGTTCCTGTACGCAGCGACCACTCGGGATATAATACTTTGCGATGGTGACTTTCATCTGAGCGTTGTAGGTCAAAGGAACGATGTTCTGAACAAGACCTTTGCCATAAGTACGCTGTCCGATTACAACTCCGCGGTCAAGATCCTGAATGGCGCCGGTAACTATTTCTGATGCTGAAGCGCTTCCTTCATTCACCAAAACGACCAGCGGCATATCGAGGTCAACCGGAGCGTTCATGGTGTTGTGATTGTTATTTCGGTCTTTAAGTTTGCCCTTTGTACTTACAACCAGTTGTCCGCGTTCAACAAAAATATTGACAATATTAACGGCTTCGGCAAGCAGTCCGCCGCCATTTCCGCGCAAATCCAGAATAACACCTTTTAAATTGTGATTTTCTTTCAGCCTAAGGAACGCGTCTTTCACATCAGAACCGGCATTTTGTTTGAATTCACTGAGGTTGATATAACCAATGCTGTCGCTGACCATGCCTGAGTAGGGGACATTCTCAACGGTAATTTCTTCGCGGATGATTGATTTCTCAAATGGCTTTTCGGTGGTATCGCGTTCAATAAGCAGCTTCACTTCGGTTCCGGGTTGTCCTTTCAGCGCAGTACTCACTTCTTCAACGGTTTTGCCTTTTGCCGATTTCCCATTTATTTCAATGATTTTGTCGCCAGCTTTAAGACCGGCTTTATCAGCCGGAAAGCCTTGGTATGGCTCCGATATATACACCCATGCATTCCGTTTTTGTATCATGGAGCCAATGCCGCCGTACTGTCCGGTCGTCATAAACCGGTAATCTTCAATCTCCGATTCGGGGATATACACCGTATAAGGGTCAACAGATTCGAGCATGGCGTCAATAGCCGTTTTCATCAGTTGTCCCGAATTTAAATCATCGACATAATTAACCTGAAGTTGTTTGTATAACGTTACAAAAATGTCGAGGTTTTTCGAAATTTCAAAGTCGCTTTCGCCGCCCTGAGAGTAGGCTCCGGTGAAACTGGCAGTGAGAATAACGACCAGTATTAGTGACCTGATACGGAGAAATAAATGCTGTAATTTTTTCATAAAAATAGTATAGTAGTTAATAAAATCAGGGTACGGGATCAAAGCCGCTGCCGCCCCACGGATGGCATGAAAGCAGCCGTTTAAGTGTTAGCCATCCTCCTCTGAAAGGTCCGTACTTGCTTATTGCCTCTACCCCGTAAGCCGAACAAGTAGGAACATACCTGCACGATGGTGGAAGAAGGGGTGATATTGTGAGCTGGTAAAAACGTATCAGGAGGATAAAGAGCTTACCCAGTAACTTTTTCATATTCCATCTGTAAACGTTGTAAAATTAATATTATTTTGCGCTCTGCCTCTGCATATGTAATAAAATCTTTGGAAGTGTAGATAAGTGCGAAGGCACATTCCCTTTTGTGTGAACGAAGAACCTCGTAAAAGGCATCTTTATTTTTGCGATAAGCCTCGCGTACACGGCGGCGCACGCGGTTGCGGTTAACCGCAGAGGAAATATTTTTACGCGGCACTGAAAAAACAACTTGCGCAGGGAATTCAGACTGCAGCGGGCATTCCATCCATTTCACTACAAAAGGATGAATAAAAAACGATTCACCTTGAGTCATCAGGGAGGTAATAATCCTGCGGTTGCATAAACGTTCATCTTTGCGGAAGGTCTGCATCTGCTGGTCTGTTAAGAAAACCGAAGGTGTTGTGCCGGATACTGTCAGCGCTTTTTATTATTCTTTTCCAGATACTGGTCAATGGCCATAATCATAGATGGCGCTATTTCCGAAGGTGCACCAATAGTAAGTTTAAGGCCGGCATCTTTAATTGCTTTTGCCGTAGTGGGTCCAAAAGCAGCAATCAATACACCGTTCTGTTCGAACTTTGGAAAGTTGGTATACAGAGAATTGATTCCGAACGGACTGAAGAAAACCAGCATTTGGTAATCCTCTATTTTGATATCGGCCAAATCGCTGGGTAAAGTCTTGTATATTATCGCTTTTTTATAGTTTATTTTATTTGCTTCAAGCAGGTTGATGATTTCGTGTTTATGATCTTCGGTGCAAGGAAGCAGGAATTTCTCAGTAGCATGTTTTTTAATAAGAGTAAGCAGTTCGGCAGGGTTTTCATTTCCATGAAAAATTTTCCGTTTCCGGAATTGAACATATTTTTGAAGATAATATGCAGTTGATTCACTTACGCAGAAGTATTTAGTAGTATCGGCAACACGCAGTCTCATTTCGCCGCAAAGACGAAAGAAATGATCAACGGCATTTTTGCAGGTAAATATGATTGCCGAATGATCGGGGATATTGATTTTATAGCGCCTGAACTCTTGACCGGTCAACCCCTCTATTTTAATGAACTTACGAAAAGTGATGTTCAGGTTGTGCTTTTTGACGAGGTCGTAATACGGGGATTTTTCATAATCCACCGGCTGCGGTTGTGAAATTAGGATATTCTTGATTTTCAATTTCGAAACGTTTTAGAGTATACGTTAAAAAAAAATCGGAGTAAGACGCTTGTATATGTGAACGTGTCTGACAGTCTAATCTACCTATAAAACAGGGCTTTTGAGATAATTCAAAGCAAACTTTCCAACAACGAAAAAAGGTAGAATTTCAACGGTGCAAAGATACAAAATTAAATAATACAATGAGTAGCCCGAAAAAGATAATCCTGATATAAATCCGCGAATTATTCTGTAAAGCAACATAAGGCCAACCAGACCAAAGCAAAAGTACAATGCCGCATCTGCGGCATAATGTGCAAAATAGAAAGCACAGGCCGTAAGAGGAAGAATAAACATTACAGACACTTCGCTCACCACAAGCGTATTTACAAGGTACTCGGACGTTTCTTTGTGTGTTTTAAAAATAAAGGAGCCCAGGCGGATAATAATTATCCTGAACAGAAAAAACACGCAAATCAGAACAAATATTTTAAATAATATCAGATACGATGCCGAAGGAGGAAACTGCCACCCGGTAATATTTTGTGCGCCCCTGTAAGCAAGAAGACTAAGTGTAACAAGATAGGCAATAAGCAGCGGCGGTGTAAGCCTTTCGTTGAACAGGGTTCCTTCGCGCATGAGCTGGTTTGTGAACCGCGGGTTATAAAAAGCCTTGAATACCTGGCTGAAACGTCTGAAATACAGGCCGCGAACCATTGCGATTAATGCAAAACAAATAATAAATAATCCGAGAATCCAGTCGTAATTTCTAACGGCAATGGTCTGAGGTCCCAGCGCTTTGGGTTTGAGCGGATGCTTAGCAAAAACAGAAGTGTGCACCATAGCGGGCGCATATTTTGTCTGAATTACAAGAGCTGAAGGCGCCTTGTCTTTAATATTCCCTGCGAAACCTGTTCCCGTATATGCAAATGACTGTGGCACTTCGTCCTGCGAGAGCACAAACAATTTGAAGGTTGACCGACCTTCGGCTGGGAGGATATTTGGGTTATATGGAGTGGTATTATCAGGCATTTTGAATCGCGTTTGCAAAATTACACTAAAACAGGCACAGAAATCAACAGAAATATCAGATAAATCCGTTTTGATTTTTTGACTTCGATGAAATCGCGTAAAATTTTCCTGTAGTGTTTGTAAATTCGATTAAAACACGTAGGTTTGCGCCGTTATTTTAAAAACTCAATATCCATGAAAGTACTTGTTTTAAACTGTGGCAGTTCTTCGATAAAATACCAGTTGCTCGATATGACCTCCGAGCCCGACCTGCTTGCAAAAGGTCTTGTTGACCGCGTAGGCCTGAACGATTCTGAGCTCGTTCATCAGCCCAAAGGAAAAGAAAAAATTAAAAAAATAGTTCAGGTTCCCGATCATACCGTGGGAATCGATCTTATACTCAAAACGCTGATGGATCCTGAATATGGCGTGATTACGGCTGTTGAAGATATCAATGCCGTTGGTCACCGCGTAGTGCACGGAGGCGAAACATTTAGCGGAAGCGTGGAAATTACCCAGGAGGTAATTGATAAAATGGAAGAATGTGTTGACCTTGCACCTCTTCACAATCCCGCCAATCTCAAGGGAATTTATGCCATACAAAAACTGCTGCCCAGTGTTACTCAGTGCGGGGTATTTGATACTGCTTTTCACCAAACAATGCCCGAACATGCCTATCTGTATGCCGTGCCGTATGAGCTTTATGAAAAGCACAGAGTAAGACGCTATGGATTTCATGGTACAAGCCATGGCTATGTTGCCAAAAAAGCCTGCAAAATGCTCGGCAAAAAAATGGAAGACCTGAAAATCATTACCTGCCATTTGGGTAATGGTGCTTCTATTGCCGCCATCAAAAACGGAAAATCATATGATACTTCTATGGGACTTACGCCCGTTGAAGGTCTGATAATGGGAACACGTTGCGGAGATCTTGATTTGGGCGCATTCACATACATACTTGAAAAAGAAGGTCTTAACATTAAGCAAGGCAGCGATCTCGTAAATAAGAAAAGCGGCGTTGCCGGAATATCAGGCGTCTCGTCCGATATGAGAGATGTTGAAGAAAAAGCGGCCGCAGGACACAAAAGAGCAAGACTTGCCCTTGATATGTACGATTACAGGGTTAAAAAATATATTGGTGCCTATGCTGCAGCCATGGGTGGTGTGGACCTTATTATTTTTACCGGCGGCATTGGAGAAAATGCAGACACTACACGTGAAGGCGCGATAAAGGGACTCGAATTCCTCGGCATTGACTTCGACTTTGAAAAAAACAAAGGCATACGTTGCTCCGACCTTGTGCTAACCAAGCCCGGATCTAAAGTTACCGTGATGGTGGTTACTACCAATGAAGAACTGGTTATCGCCATAGAGGCAATGAAAACAATTTGCCTGAAACAGCAGAATTAAAATTCAGGTATCGCCTTTTGTATAAATCCTTTTTCCGGCAATCGGAGAAAGGATTTATAATTACTGACGGATTGCATAGTATTCAAGGTAACAAAAGCGCGGGTTTTTGTGTATTTTAGCTAAATCAAAGTTATCGTAACGAACACATCCGGAAATTTAATTTCATACTAAAATGCTTACAGCAGACTTTCTTCAGAATAAATTCAAACACGAACTTGAACTCATACGGTTTGATGCCCGGCCTTCCGAATTGTACGACCCTATTTCGTATACTCTGAATCTGGGTGGGAAGCACCTGCGGCCTGTAATGGCGCTGCTGTCATGCAATATGTTCGGAGGCGATGTGAATAAAGCCATGCCCGCAGCCATTGGGCTGGAGATTTTTCATAATTTCACACTGATTCACGATGATATCATGGACAATGCTCCGCTGAGGCGCGGAAAACCTACGGTTTTTAAAAAATGGAATTCAAACATTGCGATACTCAGCGGCGATACCATGTTGGCCAAAGCGTATGAATTTTTACTGAACGTTGATGAAGTTCATCTTAAAAAAGTAATGGAAGTGTTTACCCAGACTGCTATTGCTGTTTGTGAAGGACAGCAGTTTGATATGAACTTTGAACGTCATGAAGATATTTCAATCGATGATTATCTTGAAATGATAATGCTGAAAACGGCAGCGCTTACCGCCGCCAGTCTTAAAATTGGCGCTATCATCGGAAATGCCCCGGAAGCCGATGCGATGCACGCGTTCAACTTTGGACGGAATTTCGGTATCGCATTCCAGTTAATGGACGACCTGCTTGATACCTATGGCGAAGAAGAAAAATTCGGGAAAAAAATAGGCGGGGATATTGCCGAGAATAAAAAGACCTTCCTGTATCTGAAAGCACGCGAAATAGCAAGGGGCGAAACCCTGAGTGCCATCAAATATCATTTCACCAATGCCGCGTCGGTCGATGCCGCTTCCAAGTTTTCGACCATCAAAGGAATCTATGATAAGCTCGGCATCCGCGAGCTTACCGAAAATGAAATAGAGAAATATTACCACCAGTCTCTTCAGGATCTCGATGCAATAGCCATTCCTGATGAGAACAAGGAGCAACTCCGTATTATGGCAGGTAAATTACGCCGCCGCGAAGTTTAACAAATCAACTTACACTGCGATGGGTTTCAGCCTGTCGGCGATAACGCCCGATACGCGTTCAATAGGAATGCGGTCCTGCTTCATGCTGTCGCGTTCCCTAATGGTAACGGTATTGTTTGTGAGTGTCTCGTGATCGATGGTAATGCAGTATGGAGTGCCAATGGCATCCTGCCTGCGGTAACGGCGACCAATCGCATCTTTCTCATCGTACTGGCACATATAATCCAGTTTCAGATGATCCATGATCTCGCGCGCCTTTTCCGGAAGCCCGTCCTTCTTAATCAAAGGCAAAACGGCGGCTTTAACAGGAGCCAGTATGGGCGGAATGTTCAGCACTTCGCGAATTGAACCGTCATCCAGCGTTTCTTCTTTATAGGCATTGCTCAGTACGGCAAGGAAGGTACGGTCAACCCCAATGGACGTTTCTACTACGTAAGGCACATAGCTCTCGTTTGTTTCGGTGTTGAAGAACTGTAGTTTCTTGCCTGAAAATTTCTGATGTGCGCCCAGATCGAAGTCGGTGCGCGAATGAATGCCTTCCAGTTCCTTGAATCCGAAAGGGAATTCAAATTCAATATCTGCAGCCGCATTGGCATAATGTGCCAGTTTTTCGTGTGTATGAAAACGGAATTTTTCAGCAGGCATACCCAGTGAAAGGTGCCATTTCATGCGCTGTTCTTTCCAGTATTCATACCATTGAAGTTCTTCGCCCGGTTTTACAAAATACTGCATTTCCATCTGTTCGAATTCGCGCATGCGGAAAATAAACTGACGTGCTACAATTTCATTGCGGAAAGCTTTTCCTATTTGTGCAATACCGAAAGGTATTTTCATACGTCCGGTTTTCTGCACATTCAGATAATTCACAAAAATGCCCTGTGCTGTTTCCGGCCTCAGGTACAACTGATTCGAATCTTCCGTTACGGAGCCCATCTGTGTACTGAACATCAGGTTGAACTGACGGACTTCGGTCCAGTTTTTACTACCCGAAACAGGACATACAATACCGAGTTCTTCTATAATAGCGCGTACGCCCACCAAATCATTCTTCCCGAGTAAATCGTAAAAGCGGGTATTGATATCTTTTATTTTATTGAGGTATTCCACCACGCGGGGGTTAGTTTCGCGGTACATCTTTTCGTCGAAGGTTTCGCCAAAACGCTGTGCGGCTTTTGATACTTCTTTGTTTATTTTATCTTCGATTTTGGCGATATAATCTTCAACAAGCACATCGGCGCGGTAGCGTTTCTTGGAGTCTTTGTTGTCTATCATCGGGTCGTTGAATGCGTCAACGTGCCCTGATGCCTTCCAGATGGTGGGGTGCATAAAGATGGCAGAGTCAATACCCACGATATTTTCGTTGTACTGTACCATCCATTTCCACCAGTAATTTTTGATGTTGTTTTTCAGTTCCACGCCCATCTGGCCGTAATCGTAAACAGCGCTGAGGCCATCGTATATCTCGCTCGAAGGGAATACAAAACCGTACTCCTTGGCGTGTGCAATAATTTTGCGGAATAATTCTTCGTTGTTTGCCATGGCGCAAAAGTACAAAAAAATAAAGTTAACTTTTTAGACGGATAAAAACCCTTCAAATCATGTACTTTTGTATGACGAATTTAAAAATACCGGATGCTCACCAATTATCATACACACAGTAGTTTTTGCGACGGACATGGTGCACCTGATGAATATGCCGCAGAGGCTGTTCGTCAGGGATTTCATACGCTCGGATTTTCGTCGCATGCGCCCGTGCCGTTTGATAATGCCTGGAGTCTCAGTTATGCCAACCTTCCGACCTATTGCGACACCATAAAAAAACTGAAAGAGGAATATGCCGGTCGCCTGAATGTTTTACTGGCGCTTGAAGCCGACTATATTCCGGGCGCTTCTTTTCCGTTTGCGCGGCTTAAGAATTCATGCGGGCTTGACTACATAATCGGTGCAGTGCATCTTGTTTCTAAAAAAGGTTTGCCCGGATTGTGGTTCATCGACGGACCGGTCACGAATTTTGATAAGGGACTTGAAAAAGTTTTTAAAGGCGATATACAATCGGGTGTTGAAGCCTATTTCAGACAGGTGATGGAGATGCTTTACACCGAAAAACCTGATATCATTGCCCATTTCGATAAAATAAAAATGAACAATAAGGGCAGGTATTTTACCGAAGAAGATACCTGGTACAAAGCCCTGATAAAAAAAACACTGCGTGTAATTGCCGAAACAGGATGCATTGTAGAAGTGAATACGCGCGGCATTTACACAAAAAAATACAACGGACTTTATCCTTCGGTAAATGTGCTGGAACAATGTCATTCTCTGAATATTCCTGTTACCATAAATTCCGATGCCCACAAGCCTGAAGATATCTCTCAGCAGTTTTCAGAAACCCGGCAGCTGTTGAAAGATATTGGTTACACAAACGTGATGATATTCACTGCCGATGGCTGGAAAGCCCGTTCCATCTGAATAATATTAAAATGGCTTTGTAAAAAAATGGTACGATATACAGAACGTGTCCGTTTTTTGCTGTTTTTTGGACACGAGTAAAAAAGAATCATTGAGATTTTAGTAATTGATTCTGGGGACATTGAGCTTGTCGAAATATTACATTTCCAATGAATCATTTTCTCTCATTCTCGGGCAGGCATATCCTCTATGCTTATATATCCTTCCTCTCCCTGCCATTTGGCGATATACGGATTGTAGGTACATTTTGATGGCTGTGAGTAAATGTTTTTTTCGTCTTTTATAAACGTCCGGCAGTCAGTACACATATAGCGGAATTCGCAATCTCTGCAAACCTCAATATCATCTTTTCGGATGTTCCACAAGTCTTTGAAACCGGGCTTTGCAATGGCTTGGGCTATAGAAGTATCTCTGATATTGCCGAAACTTCGGCTCATGGCCGGGCAATTTTTAATATCGCCGTTTATATCAATACACACCTTTCGGTTCAGGCAGGTGTTGTGATGTTGGGATTCGGTGAAGAGGGAAATTGAAGTGATGAAATATGCAGGTGAAATCTTTCCGCAATCGTTTGGCGTTAGAGCTGTTTCAACGAAATGACAAAAGTTGCGAAATGCCGGACTTTTATTGTTCTTTCTTTTTGAATTGAAAACAATCAGCTTTTCAATTCGGGGATTGCGACTCAATAAACGGTCGATTTCAGGTTTACTAATCTGTGTATTTTCGGTAATAAAAATCTGAATGTTAAATATTGATGTGCTGTTTACCATGTTTAAGATACGCTCAATCATTTTCATGTTAAAGTCATGGAAACACCTTATCTGCAGAGTGTGTGAATTCAGGACGGATAGTTCATCGATAATTTTTTTATTGATGTAGAAGTCATCTTTAATATCAATTACGGCATTTGTAATCGATGACGGGGTATGAAACGACATTGACATTGGCGTAAAATGTTTTCTATACCGGCCGTCAATAATTTGTCCTAACCCATTGTTGATGAGGAATTCAAGATATGAAAGGGCTGTTTCATGGTCATTTTTAAAGTGGCGCAAAACATCTTCAATTGTCATTTTTGAAAGCATTTCCACGAACCCAATCATACTGTTCGGTACAGGCAGGTAATCCGAATATTGAAGATTATAGATAATGCTGCGCTTGTATCCTTTTACCGGAATACAATTCGCAAACATCACGAAGATATCATTCAATTGATATTTCAAACTGGACATTTTCAAAGCGTTTTCGTAATCGGTTTATAAAACCCGGTGCAAAGGTGTTTTCGGGTATTATGGACCTTTGATGGTTGGTGAAAGAAATTTACATGCGATTTTTGATACTTGACTTTTAGTGCCATAGTCCAATAAGCCGCATAAACAGGCAAATTGTTGTATTTGAATTTTTCCTGAAAACGCTGATTGTAGTCTTTCATCTTGAAAGTTTTATTTCAATTCGACGGTTTTTCTGACGACCTGCTTCGGTTTCGTTTTCGGCAAGGGGTTTGGTTGAGCCGAATCCCATTGCGCTTATTCTACTTTCAGCAACGCCTCCGCCGACCAAATAGCGTTTTACCGAAGTCGCTCTTTTCAATGATAGACTGATGTTTGCAACATCTTCACCAACGTTATCCGTGTGTCCGAAAATTTCAATTCTGCATTCTGTGTGTAACAGAAGATAATCGGTGAGGTTATCCAATGCGACAAACGAAGCAGGCAGAAGCTCGAATTTATTGGATTCGAAATAAATATTTTCAAGTACCAGAGGACGATCCTGCGCAATAGTGTCATGGTATTTCTCTACAACGACATCATCAACTAAAAAATAATCAAAATAGCCTTCACATTTTTTAGTGCCCAAATCATAAAATATTGTGTCTCTATCAGGCGTAATCAAAAAATATTTTTGGAAGCAACCTAGAAATAGTTCTTGCTCACCCCCTTTTGCTTTAAAATAGCTTGTTAACCGGTGCCATTCCGGTCTATTTCTATCATAGTTTTTTTCATTGAAAACGCCATCGGGGTAAATAAAATAGTATGGTGTCGTTTGCCCGTTCCCGATATATTTATTTTGCAATTCGACAGGATAGCGTTGGGTCGAATCACGGAAAACAACGCCTAAAACATTAATATTACAAGGATTTGTAAATACGGAATAAAAGTAGGCACTTACCTTGTAAAGCGTGTCTTTTTCCAACGGCTGTATCAATGTACCGATGAGCCCGCTTTCGTAGTGAAAGCCTGCGGCCGCTTTACCCTCATGAGGCTTGGCTTTCCATTTTTCATCGAAAGAGAAATTATTATTGCACAAACTATGGTAGTTTGTAAGGCTGTTGGAATGGCTCCAACCGGGAACAATGCTCATTTGTTTCCAATACGTAGGACAATGCGCACATTTCTCAAATCCGCAATTAACAACAAGGTTCTGGCTGTAACCCCATATTGAGGCGCCAAGTAATATTAAAACCGCGACAACTTTTTTAGTAAGATGTTTCATTGTCTTTAGTAAAGAGATCCATGTGGAGAAATCATTTTCTCTCATTCTCGGGCAGTCATATCCTCTATGCTTATATATCCTTCCTCTCCCTGCCATTTGGCGATATACGGGTTGTAAGTGCATTTGGCCGGCTGCGAATAGATATTATTTGGCTCTTTAATAAATGCACGGCAGTCGGTACACATATGGCGGAATTCACAATCTTTGCAAACCTCAATATCATCTTTTCGGATGTTCCACAAGTCTTTGAAACCGGGCTTTGCAATGGCTTGGGCTATAGAAGTATCTCTGATATTGCCGAAACTTCGGCTCATGGCCGGGCAATTTTTAATATCGCCGTTTATATCAATACACACCTTTCGGTTCAGGCAGGTGTTGTGATGTTGGGATTCGGTGAAGTGGCTTATATTGTTTGGGAAATACGCGATATCCACTACTCCGCAACTCCTTGAAGATTGAATTGTCTTTGAATAATAGATTATTTTCCCGATCTCGCCATAAACATTTTCAACTTTATCTATTGGACTGTCAAAACATTCTATTTTAGCAATCTTGTGAAAACCTTTGCATAGGGCAATATAATCCGACTCTCCTGCCAAACTTGAAAATGGCATGTTAAGCTGAATAGAACGAACAGATGTACAATTACACATTTCAAGTATTTTTCCCAACTCTTGTCGTGTAACGGGTTTGTAAAAAATAAATTGAATAAAAAAACAGTTCAACGTGTCAATCTGCGTAATTATTTTCTTTATGTATTCACCAAAGCAAGACGATATCTCAACGACTGCATTACTGATCTCTGAGGGAAAATCCCATTGCAGGTTTAATTTCGGAAAAAGTTCAATTTCATAAGATTTAAGTAGCACGCCGAGGTCCTGTTCAATCAGATAATCAAAGTATTCAAGTACAACTTGACGATCGCACTCCTTTAGCCGGTCGGTTGTTTCTTTGACAGTAGCGGAATTGGACTCTGTGACTATTGCATAAAGTTCATTGGGAATACAATGAAATTGATGTCTTTGTAAATCAACAATAGCTGATCGGCAGCTTCCTTTTACAGGAAGGCAACATGAGAATAAGTGAAAATATTTGTCAAGTTCAATCATCTTCAGAAGCGGGTAATGCTTTTATAGAATGTGTCGAAAAAAGCGTTCTCATTTTGGACTGCCAAAATACTAATCGGCTTAGATATTAAACAATTGGTATCTTCAGCAGGAATCGGTGCCCTTTGCATAATGAAGTTATAATTGAAAGGAAAATATTTTTTATTGTCTTCTGCAATCATTGGTTGTGAATGTTTGTGTTCCATGTGAAAAGAAATTTGCAATATTTTTTTCGATATAAAAATTACAAAGTTTGCTTATGAAATCGAACTGTCCTACAGGATTAACTTCAAGAAAAAAGTATTCGCCACGCGTGTCAACAATCATATCAATTGAGCCGCTTTCAAGGTTCAATCGAGTCATTAGATTTCCCAATTTGTGTTTTATTGCATCAGGGAGATTATACGCGACAATGCGATTAGGACAGTTTCCGTTCAGGTCATTATTTCTGAAATCAATTTCTGACGTTTTATCTGCCTGCGAAAAAATGGCCGCACAATAAAATGTCCCCACCCAATAAAATATTCTCAGTTCATACTTTTTGATAATCAATTTTTGAAAAAGGGAATACCAAAATCTTTCGGGACAATTATTCCCTAATTCAACCTTTTCAGTACTTGAAGAAAAATAGCCATCATGATTATGCCCTACTGAAACTAGTTCTCTGATATCTTTAGTAATTAAAGATACTTGTTGTTTTTCGAATTTTTGAATAATATCCAGAGAAGTAGTAACTAACGTTGGCGGTATTCTTAAACCTGCTTGAGCTGCTGCTCGGAGTACTGAAAGTTTATTGATATTATAAACCTTGGGATCGTTGATATGTGGCAATTCCGTAAATTGTTCATAGATATAATCGAGCAATGTTGTTCGCTGGTCATAAAAATGAGCGCACATCGCTTTTACAGTATTTTCAGGTATTTCGGGGCAGAAAGGGAAATCGCTGATATTAAAATATCCCCTGCGAAACCATACCATTTCAAATTCATGTATACTGTAATCCTTGTTATTGTAGATAAACCTGATGTCAGCATAATCAGATCGAATTTGTATTTCATCAAACAGATTTACATTATTTTGCTGGTTAATCCGCAGGTAACGTGTTCCCATATGGTTCAGCCAATTGCAAACAATATCAGTTGTAATGTCTGTTTCTTCACTTAGTATCAGAAGCATCTTTTTTTATATAATATTTCCCTTTTACTTTTTTACTATCAAATAAATCCATGATTTCTTTGGCATAGGCTTTATTTTGCTCATCATTACCTAATACTAAACTGTTGACATAAGAATTGAAAAAGTACTTATTATTGTTATTAAATTGGAATATCGTTTTTTCGGCCAGTTCATCCATGCTTTCCAAAAAGAGCTCCTTCCTTTTTTTCTCCAATTGTTTTTGTTCTTTGGGAGCTTTGAATATAATAAGCACATTGGCTATTGTGTAATAGCTGTCTGAGCCATAAATTCTGTGAGTATTTATCGTAGTGTCATTAAAATGCTGGTGCATATAGTTGCCGTCCTCTATATTTGCAAAACTTCTAGCATCAAAATTTCCGGCTAAAACTTCTTTCTTTAATATTTCTTGCATTGGGTAGATTCGCCATTGCAAATTGTGATGAATAATAATATTCAAATCGAATATACCATGAACACTTGCGCTTTGTTCGTTTATTGTCCCATAAAGCTTAAACAAATTGCATATTGCCTGCATATTGGATGAGTCTGAATAAATCACTTTTTTAACGCAGGAATCTTGATAAGTCCAGCATCCGGCTCTTCTAGGAATCTGATCCTGATTAAGGAGGCTGTCTAATTTATGTGCAAGGGTTTGATTGTATTTTGGCTTAACTGTATCCTGAATAGAAAGTAATGATTTATAAGTGCTATTATAATCCGCACTGTCAATACAATTATTAATTCTTGACCCCATTTCGCTTAATAGGACAGTATATTGAATTAACCTTTCTGGAGAGGCTTCACCGTAAAATTCACACCGGAGTGCATTTAATAGATCTATAGTGTAAGGGCTTTCATTGCATTGGAATGCCTTTCGATAGAATTTTGATGCCGCTTTTAACCGTCCTCGGCAAATTGCCAACTCTGCTTTATTTATATTTGTATAATAATTTTTAGCGTTGGATTGGCAGTATGATGTTTGCAACCAACCGAGTAAAAGGATAAAAACGATAATAGGTTTCATAACTGATTTAATTTATTTTAGAATTGCCTGGGTATGCCCAAGCAATTCTAAAAACTTTGTTATTTTTTATTTGCAGGGACTGGTCCAACCAGCGACACTATCCTCGGAATATTTGTAGGTTTCCAATGAAATGAGTCTATCGCCATCCATTGTTTTACAATCAGCGGACCAAC
This sequence comes from Bacteroidota bacterium, assembly GCA_037133915.1. Taxonomy (NCBI): domain Bacteria; kingdom Pseudomonadati; phylum Bacteroidota; species Bacteroidota bacterium. Next base: position 29,554 of record JBAXND010000006.1, on the reverse strand, counting down.
GAACAGTACTGCCATCAGGCAATGTTCTTTGACCACGGTCTGTACCGCTTGTTACGTTTGTACCTCCTACGAGTTTCCCCATTTCGATTCTGTTCAGTATGCTAAATTTGGCATTTTTAATTGATTCCATGTTTAATAATTTTAAGTTTGTATTATGTTTTTCTCTGATTTTTTCATAGCATTTTTCCCTCTTATCCTGCGCCGACAGCTTCACTTAAAAAGTAAAACTATCGGAATTTGATATGCCTTTCTTGTGAGCATTATCTGTTTTGTTTTTCTTCTTTTTTTTTATTGAGAGCCCCGGAAGGGTCACAAGCCCAACGGGGTATAATATATCGCGGGAACAATTCCCACTTCTTTTATTGATAACGGCACAAAGCTATTACATATTGTGCTTTAAATCAACGCATTAAGAAAATATGTGAATTATGACTAACGACGATTACAGCAACGACAGGCTGAAACCGGGAATGTCTGAAATCGAATACTATCCTGCCGAAGCTGCAGAAATGTTATTCAAACTATTTTATGTGATTATTTAGACGAGCGAATACACATAAACGTACGTATTATGGATATTCGACACAGCAATCTTCATGTCCGTTTTTTGTTGTTTTTTGGACATGTAATTTCAACTTAAAACTAAAATTTTCAAATTGTCGAATTTTCGAATTGTTTTATTTTTCATTTTCAAATTAGCTAATTTTCAAATTGACTAATTGTTGAATTGTTATTTTTTCATCTTTTCATCTTTTCATTTTCAAATTGACTCATTTTCAAATTGACTAATTGTTATATTGTCGAATTGCTAACTGCTAACAGCGCCCTCATTTTCCCAAAAACAGTGACTCGGGCAGTGAATCAATGATGCCTGCGGTTTTTGCTTCCGCGAATAATTTGGTTACCGCATTGCGTCCGGTTTTGCCGAGGTCAAAAGAATACTTTGTTACATAAGTATTGATGTGCTGATAAATTACATCTTCTGAAAGCTCCTGCGCGTATTTCTTTACAAATGCATGCGATGCCAGTGGATCAAGAAATGCCTGTGCAACACTTTTATTTATTAATCTGTCTATTTTATGAAGCAGTGGCAGTTCCAATTTGCGCGAAGCAACAATGCCGCCCAGAGGTATCGGAAAATTGGTTCTGCCTTCCCAAAGTTGCCCAAGGTCTATAATCTTCTTCAAACCTTTGTTGGCATATGTAAACCTGTTCTCATGTATAATTACTCCGGCATCAACCGAGCCGTCAATGATAGCATGTTCAATGTCAGAAAAAACCAGTTCCGTAGTTTCTTTGACTTCTGAAAATGCCAGTTTTAATAACAGATTGGCAGTGGTATATTTGCCCGGAATGGCAATTTTAAGATTGGGGATATCATTGAGTTTGTAAGTGTGCTTGCTGATGAGCAGTGGTCCGCAGTTATTGCCCAGCGCACTGCCCGAATTCAGCAGAACATACGATTGAAGCATGTGCATGTATGCGTGGAAACTCACTTTGGTAACGTCAATTTCGCCGCGCAAAGCCATTTGATTCAATTGCTCAACGTCTGCCATAATAACTTCAAATTCGAGGCCTTCGGTGTCAATACGACTATTTACGAGTGCATCAAAAATGAAGGTATCATTCGGGCAGGTGGAGAAGCCCAGTGATATTTTACGTGAAGTGTTCATGATGCCTGTTGATTAAGCTCTTCAAGAATATAATCTGAGTGCAACGATAAATTTTCAAGCGCTTTTGCAATGTTCCACTGCGATTTTTCGGGCGGTGCCACATAATTTGAAACTGTCCGCACCTGCATGCAGGGCAGATTATGCATCATGCAGGCATAAAAAAATGCGGCGCCTTCCATACTTTCAGTTTCCGCTTGCGTCCTGCGTTTCAATATTTCAATGGCGTTTTCGTTACCGCTCACGGTGTTCACCGTAATTCCGACCGCCTTTTTTAATTTGTTCAACGATAACAGCTGAGGATATGAATTGTTCATGATGTTGCCGCCGGAATCCATGAAAACGGGTTTATAATGCTGTGCCATTTTCATGGAATACAGCGGTACGAAGCCATCCTCATAATCGGCACCGGTTTCTGCAAAACGGTCGCTGATGATGTGACAGGTTTCGCCAATCGGAATCTCATGGGTAAAACTTCCTGTGATACCAATATTTAAGGCAACATCAAAATGTGCCGTGGCAAGCAGACTACCCATAAAATACGTTGTTGGCACCATTCCCGGACCGGTAATAAGCAGGCGGACACCCAAGCGGTCATGACGGAAAAAAATAGATTTTCCCCAATCATTACTTATGGGAGCAGGATGTTTGAACAAACCGTTCACCTCGGCGGCTGTTGCCGCAACAATCAGGATATCCATCTTGAACACAATAAAATTCTACATCTCAAAGGTATAGAAAATCCCGAAATTATTGCCCGGTAAAATCACTGTGATGTATCTGAAAATAATTTCGTTTCTTTGTCTTTCATTAAAAAACACACAGAAATGGTTGAACAGGTACAACGTCTACTCAGTGAATCGAAAGCCGCCCGTTGGGCAGCGTTATTTGTGGTATCATTTACAATGTTTGCAGGATATTATCTTGCCGATGTAATGGCGCCGCTGCAGGGTCTATGTCGCAATCAGCTCGGATGGACCGATACGGAATATGGTTTTTTTACCAGCGCATACGGATGGTTTAATGTATTTCTGTTCTTCCTTATTATTGGTGGTATTATTCTCGACAAAATGGGTATCCGTTTTACCGGGATGGGTGCTGCGCTGATTATGGTCGTCGGCACGGCTATTAAATACTGGGCAATTTCAACTCATTCGCTTGACGCCGTTGTTTTATTCGGATGGAAAAGCCAGGTAATGGTTGCCGCTTTGGGTTATGCCATTTTTGGTGTAGGTGTTGAAGTTGCCGGTATCACTGCATCTAAAGTAATAGTCAAGTGGTTTAAAGGAAAAGAAATGGCACTGGCCATGGGCATGCAGTTATCCATTGCAAGGCTTGGTACGGCGCTGGCATTATCCACATCTCTGCCTATTGCACTTGGTACGGGCTCGGTTTCGACACCCATACTTATTTGCCTTATCATGCTTTGCATAGGCGTGCTGGCATTCTTTATGTACTCGGTGATGGACAAAAAACTGGATGCCTCTATTGCTGAAAAAATGGAAAGAGACGGTACTGCCCCCGAAGAGGAATTCCGCCTTAAAGACATTCTTAAAATTGTCCTGAACAAAGGATGGTGGTACATTGCCATTTTGTGCGTATTGTTTTACTCTGCAGTTTTTCCGTTCCTGAAATATGCTACCGATTTAATGATAAACAAATTTGGTGTTGACCCATATTGGGCCGGTTTGTTACCCGGATTATTACCGTTCGGCACAATCTTTTTCACTCCAATTTTTGGGGGTATTTACGATAAAAAAGGAAAAGGTGCGACCATTATGATAATCGGAGCCGTGATTATTGTCTGCGTACATTTGTTGTTTGCCGTTCCTATTATACATCATTGGTTCTTTGCATTCCTGCTGATGGTTGTTCTGGGTATCGGATTCTCTTTGGTTCCCTCGGCAATGTGGCCGTCAGTTCCCAAGATTATTCCCGACAGACAGTTAGGTACCGCCTATTCACTGATTTTCTGGGTTCAGAACTGGGGACTTATGGGCGTTCCTTATCTTATTGGTTGGGTGCTTGATACATACTGTATTACGAGTCCTGTTGGCGCCATCGAGAAAACTTACAGTTATACGCTCCCGATGCTCATCTTTATGTCATTCGGGGTACTGGCCATATTTTTTGCCATCCTGTTAAAGAGAGAAGACAAAAAGAAGGGCTATGGACTGGAGTTGCCGAATATCAAGAGTTAATAAATTTTGTTCCCCGCTGCTCTTTGGCGGGGAGCTTTGTTTCAAGGTGGGTTGTCTTTGGTTTGATTGAGATTAATTTTTACAGCATAAACAAAAAAATAATTAGGATGAGAACAGTTAGGAATTGCTTTGTCGCGATGTTCGCGATAATTGCAGTAAGCACAGCATTTGGTGCGCCTGTTGATGTGAATAAAGCAGGCGTTATTGCAAAGAATCTGTTTTACGAAAGAGCGAATATCAATGGTAAGATTGGCTACGATGCCATCACCATTGATCAGGTGTTTACCGAAACCCGAAATTCGCAGAACGTGATGTATATTTTCAATGTGGCCGGTGGTCGCGGATTCGTGATTATTGCCGCCGACGATATTGCTTATCCCGTTCTCGGCTATTCCGATGAAGGAAGTTATACCGCAGAAAACCGTCCGCCGGCACTTACCGCCTTGCTCAATTATTATGCTGAGCAAATTGTTTACGCACGCGAAAATTCACAGCTTCCCGACAAGGAAACGTCAGATGCATGGAGCCGGTATGCCGCTAAACGAGCCGCATCCAAAGATATTCAGGCGGTTGCTCCGCTTTGCACCACCACCTGGAATCAGGATTGTTATTACAACCAGCTTTGCCCCACTGCTTCGGGAGGTCCTTGCAACAAGGCGTATGCAGGATGCGTGGCTACTGCCATGGCACAGATTATGAAATATCATAATTATCCGGTCACCGGAGTTGGAACACATTCATATGTGCATCCGACCTACGGTACGCTTTCTGCAAATTTTGCCGGCACTACCTATGGATGGGCTAATATGCCGAATAATCTTGTATCGGGAAGTTCCGCCACACAAAAAACGGCTGTTGCTACACTTATCTATCATTGTGGTGTTGCCGTGGAAATGGATTACAGTCCTTCCGGCTCAGGCGCTTACAATGCTGATGCACCTACTGCGTTTATCAGCCATTTTGGTTATAATAATACGGCACAGTATGTTTCAAAATCGAGTTACAATAACCTGCAATGGGCCATACTGATAAAGGGCGATCTTGATAATTCGCTCCCGGTGTTGTATGGCGGTTCAGATAATACCGGAAGCAACGGACATTCTTTTGTATGCGACGGCTATCAGGGTACCGGATTATATACCGACGCCTTCCATTTTAACTGGGGATGGAGTGGCTATGATAATGGGTATTTCCTGCTCAGCAACTTAGCCACAACAAACGGAACATTCAGCTATTACTGCGATGCCGTTATTCACATCAACCATCCGGGCGGTGTCACTCCCGGAACCTGCGATACGGTAACAAATATCCTGCAGACCGAGACGCCGACCTACTATTCTTTCACGACCAAATGGGGTTACTGGACAGGAACCAACGAATACGGATGGAGTAAATTCGCCGAGAAATTCACAGGGTTGAACAATACTCTGAACGGTGTGTATATTGCTTTTGCGAAAGCCGTCAGCGCGAATCCGTCGGCACAGATTGCTGTGAACGTTTACAGCAATGGCACGCTGCCCGGCACTTTACTGAGAACAACAAATGTGACCGTAAACACGCTGCAGGCAGGATATTATAACCTTGTTTCGTTTACGCCGGCATTAACTACAACCGGCTCATTCTATATCTCTGTTGAAGTTCCCTATAATACACCTGTTGATACGGTTGCCGTGTTTGGTGCACCCTACCGGGGTACCGGCGGGCTCAATACTGCCTATGTTTTTGCAGACATTGGCAATGGGGCACAATGGTATCCGTATGATAGTATGAACACTGTTTTTACGACCTCACTTGCCTACTATGCTGCCACCTGTAACATTGTTACGGCGGTTGAGGATGCACAATCAACCGAACCGGTTATTTATCCCAATCCCGCCATTGATGAGGTTAACATTAATACAGGGCTTCCGCTGTCTGGCGAAATGCATGTGCGGATATTCAGCCTGAGCGGTGTTCTGGTAAAAGAAATAACTGTCGGGCAAACGGAGAACGGTGCCGCAACCATTGATGTGAGTGACCTTCGTCAGGGTTTATATCTTCTGGATATTGTGATTGATAAATATCATTTTTCCAATAAACTGTCGATACTCAGGTAGAAAATTTGTTCTTAAATCAAAAGGCGCGGCATTCTCTGCGCCTTTTTTTATTGCTATAACAAAGCAATCAGGTTTTTTGTCTCTTTTTTACCGGTAGTATAAGTTGTAATTTTGCGTAGTTTTAAAAGCATACTATATAATAAAACAATTTGTTAAATACCGGAATATATTTCTATTTGACCGTTCTTTTTTCAATCTTTGCAAAAGCATCCTAACCCAAGCTAAACGTATGAGAAGATTAATCCTTCTGGCAGCGGTATGTATTACCGCTATTTTCAGTGTATCTGCACAGACTGTTTCGATTGACAAAGCCCGGCAGGTGGCTAAAAATATGTATTTTGAAAGAGCCTCCATGCAAGGGCAGGTTAACGCCAAAGATATTTCTGTTGTATCGGAATACACGATTTCACAAAATTTCATGCCGGTTTATTATGTGTTCAATATTGGCAACAATAAAGGATTTGTTATTGTATCGGCCGATGAGCGCACGGTTCCTGTTCTCAGCTATGCATTTGAAGGAACTTACAGCAATTACAATCAGCCTGAGAATTTTGTATCGTGGATGAATAATTACAAACTTCAGATTGCTTATGCGCGTGATAACAACATTGCGCAAAGCGAAGAAGCCACGGCACTGTGGAATAGATATGCTGCCGAAACCATTGAGCTTTCAAAAGGCACCAATGCGGTTACGCCCTTACTTGGCGCTATCGCCTGGGACCAAGGTTGCTATTACAATGAAAAATGCCCGACGGCGCCCATGTATGGGATGTGTACCCGCTACCCGACCGGATGCGTTGCCACAGCCATGGCAATGATAATGAAATATCATGGTTGGCCGGCTCACGGTTACGGAACCCATTCTTACGTACACACCATTGCCAACGGCTATCCTAACAATTGCGGTACACTCGCCGCACCCTGCGGCACTACGAATTATGCGTGGTCAAGTATGCCAAGTGAGCTTACTTCATCATCAAGCACTACACAAAAAAATGCTGTAGCTACCCTAATTTATCATTGTGGTGTTACTATAAATACCAGTTATGATACCGACGGATCAGGCGCTTTTGTTGCCGATTGTCAGGAAGCACTGACGTATCATTTTATCTACAACGCATCTTATGAAAGCAAGTTTTCATATACCGATGCTGCCTGGAAAGCCAAAATAAAAGCCAATCTGGATGCCGCACGGCCGATACTTTATGCGGGAAGTGATCCCAGCGGCACATCGGCCGGTCATTGTTTTGTGCTCGACGGCTATCAGGGTTCCGGAAATGATTATTTCCATTTTAACTGGGGATGGAGCGGTATGTATAACAGCTATAATTACCTTTCGGCAATTACTCCGGGAGGTGTAGGAACAGGTGGCGGGAATGGTGATTTTACCTATGACCAGCAAGCCGTCATGGATATATATCCAGCAAACCCGAGCGTGCCCGTGGCTAATTTCACCGCCAATAAAACCAATATTGTTACCGGCGATTTTGTGAATTTCACAAATTCATCAACCGGCGGACTTGATTATTTATGGACGGTAACTCCCAATACCGGTCTCACCTGGATGAGCGCCACTACACCTACATCAGTTTCTCCCAGAATAAAATTCGGAACAGCCGGGAATTATACTGTAGTTCTCAAAGCAACAAATTCTGCCGGCTCAAACACAAAAACGCGTTCGAGCTATATTCATGTTTCCGGCGGCAGCGGAATTGAAGACGCCTCCATAAGCGCTCAAATAACCATAGGACCAAATCCTTCTACAGGAAGTTTTATGATAAATACAGGCGCTATCGATGCAATGCATCTGAAGGTCGATGTTTATAATTTAATTGGACAAAAGCAGTCGGGCTATTCCTGCGCAGCAACCGGAAACTCAAGCCTGCGCGCCGACCTGACCGGGCTGGCGAGCGGAATATATTGCATTGTTTTTACTTGCAGCGAAGGCAGTGCCTCGAAAAAAGTTCAGATTATACGATAATTCACCTTTTAATACAACCATTAATCAAGGACGCCGGTTTGAAAATATGCTATATTTGCTACATTCAAACCGGCTCTTTATGCTAATTATAACTACCCAATTATGAAAAAATTCTTACCCATTATTCTGTTACTTATTCTCATTTCTTCTTTTAAAGCCTCGGCTCAGATAAGTCAGGGTGGATTGCCTCCAAGTTTCAAAACCACCCTTTCGGCGGCTGATATTGACAATATTATTCTGCCATCGCCCGATATGCAGGCTGTTGCAGCGCAGGATGAAGAGTACTTAAAAACAGCCCGGCCTTACCGTATTGGAATAAACATTCCGGTGAATGCAACTATGGAAAACTCCGGAACATGGACCGATTTGCCCAATCACTCCGGTAAAATATGGCGTTTGAAATTACATTCGGCAGGCGCTTCAGGTTTGAATATCCGCTTCGAGGATTTTTTCATGCCAACGGGCTCTAAATTCTATATCTATAACGAATCACATACGCACGTTCTGGGCGCATTTACCGAAGTAAACAATAATGATGATGGCTCTTTTGCAACCGAGGTTTTACAAGGTGAAACAGCGATACTGGAATACTTTCAGCCCAGCGATGTACAGGCAAAAGCCCGTATGGCGCTCTCCAATGTGGCATATATTTATCGCGGTATGGAATCCTACCTGAAGGCGATTGCCGGATCGGGCTCCTGCGAAGTGAATATTGCCTGCTCGGAAGGTACCAACTGGCAGGATGAGAAAAAAGGTGTTTTGCTGATAGAAACTGTAATCTCAGGTGGAACATTCCTTTGCAGTGGATCTGTAATGAATAATACAAAAGGCGATTGTACACCCTATGTACTGCTTGCTGACCACTGCTCTTATGATGCCGCCTATGCAAGCGCTGCTGACATGAATACCTGGGTTTTCTATTTTCATTATGAAGCAACTACATGCACCGGAACAGCACCAAGTGGTGTGAAATCCATGACAGGATGTACGCTGAAAGCTCATGATACATATGGCAGCAATAATAGCGGGTCTGACTTCTATCTGGTACAGCTGAAAACGGCAATTCCCGCGTCTAACAATGCTTATTTCAACGGATGGTCAAGATCAACAAGCCCGAGCTCAAGCGGTGTCGGCATCCATCACCCCGCCGGCGATATCAAAAAAATATCAACCTATACGTCAGCACTCACCTCAATCAGTGTCGGCGGAACCGGTTCGCATTGGGAAGTTACGTGGGCCGCAACTACCAACGGACATGGTGTTACCGAAGGTGGTTCATCAGGCAGTCCGCTCTTCAACAGCGCAGGTTTAGTGATTGGTACACTTACCGGTGGAACGTCATACTGCACAACGCCTAACGACCCGGATTATTACGGTAAGTTTGCACAACACTGGACTTCAAACGGAACTACATCGGCCAAGCAATTAAAACCCTGGCTTGACCCTCTGAATACCAACCCTACCACACTGAACGGAACGTATAGCTGTACCAGCAGCATTGATGAAACGAAAAAATCAGAAACCGGAATATCGGTTTATCCCAACCCAACCAGAGGTGCTGTTACAGTCGATTTTGGTGCACCCGTGAAGGGAACGGCTATTTTCACGGTGAACGATATTTTAGGGCAACAGGTTCGTACCATTGAATCGGGTTCGGCGCTCTCAACAACTTTAACGATTGATCTTAGCGGACTGAAAGGCGGTATCTATTTTATCGGAATCACTGTTGACAATCGAACCGTAACACGGAAAGTAATTCTTCAGGATTAATAAATTGTGGGGCAACCCCGGCATAAGTAATTTTTATGAAAAAACAATTATTCTTTATTGCGCTTCTCTTTGTGATATGGACATCTGCCTCTTTTGCACAACCCTCGCAGGGAGGCTTTCCGCCGAGTTTTAAATACGGTTTTCTTCCTGCCGTTTTTGATATGCAATCGCTGCAGGCTCCTGATATGGAACAGGTGAAAAAAGAAGACGGCAACAACGAGAAAAATGGCGAATTACGTAAAGTGGCACGCTCGGTTCATGCGGGCTTCACAACCGATAACGCGGGTACCTGGACAGATCTTCCGGATGGTGGCCGTGTCTGGCGCCTGGGAATCCAGATAGACGGAGCATTGGCTCTGGGTGTTTGCTACGACGGCTTTTTTATTCCGCCGGGAGCACAATTATTTCTTTACAACAACGATAAAACCCAACTTCTGGGCGCCTATACATGGCAGAATAATCCTACCAACAGCGGACTGTTTGCCAATGAATTGATTTCCGGTGACAGGGTGAACATTGAATATTATGAGCCGGCACGCGTTCGCGGAAAATCGATTATCAGTATCTCAGAACTGGCCTACGTTTACCGCGATTTTTCATTTCGCAAAGGAGCCAAGGATTTTGGTCAAAGCGAATCATGCGAAGTAAATATCAATTGTCCGGAAGGGACTAACTGGCAAGATGAGAAAACAGGCGTCGCCCGGGTATTTCTGAAGGTTGGCAACACCTGGGGTTGGTGTAGCGGTACGCTCATTAATAACTGCCGCAATGATTGCACACCCTACTTTCTCACCGCAGACCATTGTGGCGAAGGCTCGAGTGCTGCCGATATGAATCAATGGGTATTTCACTTTAATTATGAAGCATCAGGCTGTACGAATCCATCCACCGAACCAACCTCTCAAACCATCACAGGCGCTACGCTCAAAGCAAATGGCGGCAATGGGGGTAATGATGGATCTGATTTTTACTTGCTGCAACTTAACACCGCCCCTACATTCAATCCCTATTATAACGGATGGGATCGTAATAATACCGCTCCCGCATCGGGCGTGGGCATTCACCACCCTGCCGGTGATATTAAAAAAATATCAACTTATACGAGTGCGGCCACATCTGCGTCATGGGGCGGAACCGTTCAGAATACGCACTGGCAGCTCGTCTGGGCTGCAACTACTAGCGGTCATGGTGTTACCGAAGGCGGCTCATCAGGCTCACCGCTTTTCAACAGTAGTGGTCTGGTTGTTGGCGACCTGACCGGCGGTAGCTCATACTGCTCCTCACCCAATGACCCAGATATGTACGGGAAATTCTACTACTCCTGGGATCAGAACGGAACCACACCTGCCACACGTCTCAAAGACTGGCTCGATCCGGACAACACCGGCGCCACAACGCTTCAGGGACATTATTGCAGCGGCGGTCCAACTTTTACCGCCAATTTTACCGCCAATACCACCAATATTCCCGTAGGCGGAACGGTTGATTTTACCGACCTTACTTCCGGCACACCGACCGGCTGGACCTGGGCATTTAATGGTGGAACACCGGCGACTTCAACCACTCAAAATCCAACAGGAATTCAGTATAATGTTGCCGGTTTATATACCGTTTCTCTTACTGCTACAGATGGCACAAATACTGACAATGAAACCAAACCGAACTACATAACTGTTGGTAATACACAGCCTGTCGACGGTATATGCGATACAATGCGCTTCCCGATACCCGGAATATTAGTGTTGTACAGCGTACGTTATCTTTCGGGTGCCTATGGCTACATTTCTGGTACTAATGGATATTCCGACAAGGCAAAAGCCGATTATTTTGTTCCGGCAGCGCAATACACAAAACTTACCGGAGCCTGGTTACAGTTTGGCAAAGCCCGCAAACGCTCAAGTATTGACGACGATGTTATTTTCTGCGCCTGGCCCAACACAGGTTTGGGCAACAGCCCCGGAAGCGTTCCTTTGGGAACCGACACCCTTAAACTCAGCCAGCTTGTGAATGAAGCCAACAGTCATAATATGACGTATATTAGCTTCAATCCTCCGGTAGATATTTCTTCACCGTTTTTCCTTGGCGTGATTTTGCCGGGGCAGCCGGGTGACACACTGGCGCTGCTGACCAACAAAACCGGACAGTCTAATCCATGTACAGCATGGGAACAATGGCAGAACGGTCTCTGGTATTCATACGCCGATTCAAGTTCATGGGGATATTACCTGTCGCATGCCATCTTTCCGATAGTGTGTCAGCCCAATTATGGTGTTGAAGACCTTTCCGATAATGCCGGGGTTTCTGTCTTTCCGAATCCTTCTAATGGCAATTTCACGGTTGGCTTCGAGCAGATGATGTATAATAAAGCCGAAGTGATTGTGTATAATGTGCTGGGCGCTGAAGTGAAACGTGTGACCTATCAAGGTGCGCCAACCAATAATATTAATATAGACCTCGGAAATCAGCCATTGGGTTTGTATTATTTGAATATCACTACTCCCGAGCGCAGCCTCACTCGAACCGTGTCAATTATCAGGTAATTAATAAGGCGTAATTACTGATTGTATTCAGGGCATGACCGATAACAGAGCCATGCTTACCATCGGTATGCCCGAATTTGCGTACTTTTGCAATTCAATAATATCCTGAATGGAAGACTACACTTTTCTAATAGAGAAGGCAACTGCTACCGATGCCGTAAAAGCCATCGCCACCAAAATAATGGCCGGAGAACGCATTACTCCCGATGATGCATTGATTCTATATAACAACGCCGATACCGCTTTACTCGGGCTGCTGGCAAGCCATGTACGAATAATGAAAAATGGGCGTAATGTGTTTTATATCCGCAATATACACGTAGAACCTACAAATATCTGCGTTTACTCATGCCGTTTCTGTTCGTATTCAAAAAGAGCAGGCGAGCCGGGTGCCTGGTCGCTGAGTGCTGCCGCCATTGTTGACAAGGTGCGTAAACTGGGCGGTCAAATCAGTGAACTGCACATCACCGGAGGTGCTCATCCCAAACAGGATCTGGACTATTACTGCGAACTGTTTGCAAGTATCAAAGAAGTTTGGCCTCGACTTCACATCAAAGCTTTATCGGCAGTTGAATTATTTTATTTGTTCAAACTCGAAGGTATTTCATACGAAGAGGGTCTGCGCAAGCTTATCGACAGCGGACTTAACTCTCTGCCCGGAGGAGGGGCTGAAATTTTCGACGAAGAATTGCGTAAACAGATATGTCCCGATAAAGTGTCATCAGCCGAATGGCTTGCCATTCACGAAGCCGCGCATAAGCTGGGGATGCACACCAACGCCACGATGCTCTACGGCCACCTGGAATCCTACGAACATCGTATTGACCACATGAACCGGCTGCGCGAACTACAGGACAGAACAAGCATGTTCAATGCATTTATTCCGCTTAAATTCAAGAGCCTGAATAACAGCATGGACAATATTAAAGAATGTACCTTAACGGACGACCTGCGCAATTACGCCATAGCGCGCCTTTTCTTCGATAACATTACTCACCTGAAGGCCTACTGGCCCATGACGGGAAAGCAGCAGGCTCAGCTTGCGTTGTCGTTTGGTGTTGATGATATGGATGGAACTATTAATGCCTCAACAAGCATATATTCGGCAGCAGGCGGTGACACTAACCCCAGTATGAGTACAGAAGAGATAATACAGTTAGTAAGTGAAGCAGGCTTCACGGCTGTTGAACGAGACGCGTACTATAAGGTTATTTAATACCTAGAACGGCCAGAACTGGTTATCATACCAAATCTTTTCTTTCAGCTCATCATCTATTTGAGTGAGAATCTTGATATGCCCTTTTTCCCAGTTGGCAAGCCACATGAACAATTCTTTAATGGCAGGCTCAGCTGATTTGTTTGCGAAATCAGTATAAATTTCAACTGCTTTTGTTTCCATGTCAATGGATGCGCCAATAGCTGATGCTTCAAACCCGGCAGCAGAAATTTTATTCTTTACTTCAGGTGAAAGAATAAGGTTGGCAACATGTTCATCGGTTTCGGCAGGAAGATTTATCTTGCCTTTGAGCCCGTCGGCCTTCATCGATGAGTAATGTTTTGACAGGAACTCCTGATGCAGCTTTTCTTCGTTTGCCATTATGGTGAAGAGGTTGCGGATGTCTTCGTCTTTGGTCTGTGTTGCAACGTTATTGTAAAAGGCCTGTCCGCGAATTTCCATGAGGATGGCCGACTTCAGAATCTCGAGAGCTTTTTCGTTTTCCATGATAAAAGTATTTTACGGAACCAAAATTATGAAAATAAATGAAACACAGGAACTGATATGCGTCTATCCCTGTTCTTCGTTAAATGACAGATAATTACGCCAGCGTTCCAGCACGCCTGCCATATCGGGCGGAAGCTCCGAATCAAAGAACATTTCTTTGTGTGTGCCGGGATGCACAAAGCCAAGACTTTTTGCATGGAGCGCCTGCCGCGGAAGGGCTTTGAAGCAATTCTCTACAAACTGCTTGTATTTGGCAAAGGTAGTGCCTTTTATGATGGCATCGCCGCCATAGAGTTCATCGTTGAACAGCGGATGTCCGATGTATTTCATGTGCGCGCGTATCTGATGCGTGCGCCCGGTTTCCAGCGTGCATTCTACGAGCGTAACATAACGAAAACGTTCCAGTACTTTGTAATGTGTTATGGCATGTTTTCCGTGTTCTCCTTCCGGAAAAACAGTCATTACACGGCGGTCTTTGAATCCGCGCCCAACATGCCCGGTAATGGTTCCTTCGTCTTCATTAAAATCACCCCACACCAGTGCGTGATATTTGCGGTTCACGGTATGGTCAAAGAATTGTTTCGCCAACCGCGCCTGTGCAAGTTCGTTTTTCGCGACCAATAAAATTCCGGTTGTGTCTTTATCTATACGGTGCGCCAGATGCGGTTTCACTTCGGGCTGTGCTGACTGCTCAAAATGCCACAACAGCGCATTAAGCATTGTTCCGGTGTAATTTCCGAAACCGGGATGCACCACCAGGCCTGCGTGTTTATTCAGAACCAGAATTTCGCTGTCTTCATAAACAATATTAAGTGCAATTTCCTCAGGCAGAATTTCAAGGTCACGCACAGGATGTGGCAGCAGCACCGATATCACATCTCCGGGTTTAACCTTGTAATTGGATTTTGCGGGCCTATCATTTACAAGGATGTTGCCGGCATCGGCGGCATTCTGTATCTTGCTTCTTGAAATAGATTCGATGTGGTTGGTCAGAAATTTATCGATGCGCAGCAATGATTGACCGGGGTCAGCTACAAAGCGGTGATGCTCGTATAATTCCTTTTCTTCCTCGGGTAATTCGGGGATATTCTCTTCTTGTGTTTTCAAATGGTCAGCCTGTGATAACAAGCTTTTTTGTAAGGGTTTCGTTAGAATGATAATTCGTAAAGCGCACTATATAAACGCCTCTTTTCAGATGAACACCATTATTTACACCGTTGATGTATAAAATATCATCATCCGGATAAGGTGTGGTGAGGATTTTGCGCCCTGTAAAATCAAAAATATCAATAGTGATGTTGTTTCTGTTTTCGTCGGTGTTGTACTTCTCAGAGATAGCAAGCTCAACCCAGCCGCGTGACACCGGATTAGGCATGATGTTACAGTCAAATGAATTACTTACAAACCCGTGTTTAATGCTCTTCTGAAATCCGGCTGAACCAAGCACAGGGCGCATCATCAAACTGCCTTCATACACGGATTGTTCCCAGATTCCTTCGGAGTTGAAAAAAATGTTATCGCGCGAATTGCGACTCCAGTCGTAACCCACATTCAGGTTATCATCGGTTTTTTGTTGCCATCCGATATAAAAAGTGCCGCTCAGCTTCAGCATGCTGTCGAGCTGAAATGTGTAAAATTTATTCAGGCTATCGGCAAAAACAGGACGAACTTTTTTAATGGATTTGTAGATGATGGTTTCGGGGTCGAGCGAACTCCACACCATCAGATAGAAATACCGTTGCGACGGGCTGCTCATGGTGTTGTTGAAGTAGAACTGTATAGCGCTCAGCGTATCGGCGTGATTCAGCGTGAACTTATAGGCCAGTTTTGAATCGATGCCTGCAAGGCCGTAACCTGATTCGGCGGTGCCGTCATCATACGCATAATAATTATAAAATTTCTGATAATAGCGCAGTGTATCGTTGGCAGGAATGTCATCGCTCCAGCCGGTAGCCCACGAGTAATGTGTCATTTCAAAAACGGTGCTGTCGCCGGTCATCGCCGGAAGGGTAAAATCAAGAGCAGGTTTTACATGATAACCATAGGTGTGATAACCGCTGGTGATATAAGGATAAATGTCGCCAACACCGCCATCCTTCGTGTAATTGAATGCGCCTCCTACCTGTTTAATGGTGTATTTGCAGTGGATGTTATTCAGCACGGCATTGAGGTTCGACATTTTCAGGTACATCGTATCTTTAAGCTCGGAATTATTGAACTGCGATGCAGGCATCTGGTAATAGTTCTTGAGCAGCGATGGCGCGGCATCAACATAGGTAATATCGGCATGTACCGTATCGAATTTTGTTCTGTTCGCATCCAGATACACATAATCGATGTTCCACTGATCCATATTGCTCTGCCAGCTTGATAAATTTCCTGTTGTGATGCTTGCATAATTCTTAAACCGAAATGCAAAATTCTCTTTGAAATAGGCGGTATCCGTTACCGGGATAAGCACCTGTCTGAAATACGCGCCATACTGGCTGCGGAAATCAGCAAGCGTCATTCCCGGCGATGACCACACATGATTCCATGAGCTGTCTGATGCCTGAAAAAATTCAAGAACGAGTGAATCGCCCGGATTCGGATTGTTTCCATAACCCTGAGGCTGATAATAAAAGCTGAAAAATACAGAGTCGGCGGCCGTAATCGGCGCCGGTGAACCATCAAAAAGAGAATCGAGCCTGATGGGCAGCGAAGTGAGGTAGTCGGCAATAAAAGGAGTAACTGAGGCATTGGGATAGATAGCACCGGTGTCGTTTACCGCGTCTAACGTGGCAACACCCACTGATGGAGGATTTGGAGCAAATCCGGTATTCACAAAGGCATTTTTATCAGCCCATAACGAGTCGGCAGGATAAATAGCCGAATATGAAAAGTCATCAATGAATGGTAACAATAATGAGGAAGTAAGTACTTTCTGATGTACTGTTTTATGTGCCGACCTCCAGTTGTTCTGCAGTACAGGATTTCCCTGAAGTCCGCTGATTACTTCCTGCCCGGTTCCCGCAAGGGCCGGTAACAACGCAATGATGAACAGGAAGATTTTTTTCATTTTACCGATCACTTAATTAGTCTTTTTTTTGTTAACTGATTTATACCACAAATCCACCTGTCCGCCAAAACTGGCTGAGCTTCCCGCTGCGGGCTGCTGTTTATAAATACGAACACGGCTGGTGTCGTTTCCATCTTCAAAAACTTCTGAACCCAAATTCAGGGATGCACCCTGCAATAAGCGCAATGCCTGTATCTGACTTTTTCCTATTAGGTCCGGAACAGAAGCGTTTCCACTGTTTTCGCCCTGCCCCAGCACCAAATCAATTTTCGAACCTTTATCCAGCAGTACCCCTTCCTTAATCACCTGCCCAAGGTACTTCTGTTTTAATACTGCATTATGAGCAATGTCGGGCACATACGTTAGTTTTCCAACTTTTAGCCCATATGTTTCAAGCACGGCGCTCGCCTGCCTTAATGTTAAATCAAGCAGGTTTGGCATACTCACCCTTTCGGGATTAAGCGCTACCACCGTCAGGTACACCTTCCGTCCCTTTTTTACTTTGGAGCCGGGAGCCGGATCCTGCAGGGCAACCGTACCACGCGGCAAATTGTAATCATACAACGAATCAATGATGAGATAATCAAGCGAATTGTCAGTTGCAAAATCGTCCAGTTCACTGATGTTCTTTCCTTTGAAATCAGGAACATCAATTGATTGCCCGTGGCGGGTATAAATATCCAGTAAACGTAACGTTACCCACAGCAATATTATTGTAACGAGGATAGAAAGTCCCAGTTGTCTGAAAAAAACCTTACTTTTTATAAACCGCAGCAGGCTCATTTATTATCCGTTCTTTATACCAAATCAGGGACTGACCCCAACGGCAGAGATTTCACTTCACTGTAAGTATTACAGCACGTTTTAACCCACAAATATATTAAATAATCTGCTTTTGAAGTGGCTTTTTGTTTTTTGTTAATTTTGTGGCTTACGCAGAAACCGAAAATAATGATAAAGAACATAGCTATTGTTGCCGGCGGATTTTCGGGCGAACGCCCCATTTCACTGAAAAGTGCCGCCATCGTAAAAAAAAGCCTCGACCCCGCTAAATACAATGGATTCATTATTGATATCAGCGAAAAAAGATGGGCGCTGATTGGTGATAAAGAAAAGAAATTTGATGTTGATAAAACAGATTTTTCGGTAAAAACCGGTAACAAAAAGCTGCGCTTCGATTGTGTCTTTATGGCCATACACGGTACTCCCGGTGAAGACGGACGTCTTCAGGGATATTTTGATATGCTGGGCATACCGTATACGTCCTGCGGACAGGGTACCTCAGCACTAACCGCCAACAAAGGCTTTTGTAACAAAGTGGTGGGCGCTGCAGGCGTGCTCACATCAAGGTCAATGCATCTGTTCAGCCACGATGTTATCAACGAAAAAAATATTCTGAAGGAACTTCGTCTGCCGGTTTTCGTGAAACCAAACAATGGCGGTTCGAGTGTTGGCATGAGTAAAGTGAATAAAGCTGCCGACCTGAAAAAGGCAATCACCCGTGCATTTAAAGAAGACAAAGAAGTGCTGATAGAAGAATTTGTAAAAGGCACAGAAATTACCTGCGGCGTGATGCGCAGCAAAGGCAAGATGTATGTGTTTCCGATTACGGAAATTGTCAGTAAAAAAGAATTTTTTGATTACGAAGCCAAATATTCAAAAGGAATGAGCGAGGAAATTACTCCGGCTCGTATTTCCGTTGAACTCGAAGAACAGT
Organism: Bacteroidota bacterium; assembly: GCA_037133915.1. NCBI lineage: Bacteria > Pseudomonadati > Bacteroidota > Bacteroidota bacterium. The sequence goes on along the minus strand of JBAXND010000006.1, from coordinate 10,798 downwards.
GCAAAGCCACATCATGCCTGGTGTACAACCGGCTCAACTGCAAAGGTGTGGTGCGCATGGATTACATTGCTTCAAATAACGGTCTGTACTTTCTTGAAGTGAACACTGTGCCCGGCATGACCGATGTGAGCATTGTACCGCAGCAGGCACGCGCCTTCGGTTTCACCATAGAGAAGCTGTTCTCCATGATGATAGAAGATGCCCTCTGGAAAAAACGGTAATTATTGTTTCAATAAAAGATAGCTGATAAGCTTTTCGGTAGCCCTGAAACGGTGGCTGATGGCATTCTTTTCTTCCGCACTCATTTCAGCCAGCGTTTTTACATACCCCTGCGGGATGAATACCGGATCGTAGCCAAAGCCGTTCGTTCCTCTGCGCTCATGGATAATTACACCATCAAGAATGCCTTCAAAAAGAGTTTCTGTTCCATTCTCAACATAAGAAATAACTGTGCGGAATCTCGCCGTGCGTCTGCTTTTACCTTGCAGTTCCTGCAGAAGCAGTGTCACATTGTCGTCAAAGTTCTTGCCTTCGCCGGCATAGCGCGCCGAATGTACGCCCGGTCTTCCGTCCAGCGCATCTACTTCCAGACCGGTGTCATCGGCAAAACAATCGATGCCGTACTTTTCAAATACGAAACGGGATTTTGCTGAAGCATTGCCCTCTATCGTCGGTTCATTCTCCGGAATGTCTTCGTGTATACCGGCTTCGGTCAATCCCGAAATGTGAAATGCATCACCCTGAATGGCGCGCACCTCACTTAATTTATGCAGATTGTTTGTGGCAAATACCAGTGTTTTCATAGTTTATAGATGTGCTCGCAAAGATATATTTTTTTGACTTTTGACTTTTGACTTTCGACTCATGACTTTTATCTAAATTTGTATTGTTAAATGGTTTAGGTGAAAAAACAGAAATACGTATTTCGCAGACTTGTTTCGGTGACCGCAGCCCTGCTTCTTTGCTGCTGCATGAAGGCTGTTGCACAGGATTTGATGCCGCTGTCGCAGCCTACCGGTATGGCTGCGGAGAAATATCTGAACCGTCGCGATGCCCGCATTTTTCTTGCATACAAACCATTGATTTCTGATAATACAAAGCCTTTTCTCAATCCTGATTCAGCATTGATTCCGGGCTGCAAGATTAATAGTCCGTCGTTCAGTTATGCCAGAAGAAAAATATTCTATGAGAATTTTTTAAAGGTTGACAGCGCTGCCTTTTTTCTGGCAGCCGACCCGCTTTTTGATTTCCGCTATGGTAAAAATACGGATGAAAGCCGTTCGTATTATCACAACATGCGCGGTTTTCGCATCACAGCAAATTTTGGACACAAGCTTGCGCTTTCAACAACATTCTATGAAAATCAGGCACGGTTCCCGAAATACATTAATGACTTCATTAAAAAATATGAAGTAGCTCCCGGCGACGGTCGTGTCAAAGATTTTAAAGGCACAGGCTGGGATTACGGCACCGCACTCGGCAGCATCTCATACAGCCCGTCCAAACATTACAATATTCAGTTTGGGCACGATAAAGTTTTTATAGGCAACGGCTACCGTTCACTGCTGCTTTCAGATAACGCGTTTCAGTTTCCGCACTTACAATTCACAGTGAGCTACGGGATATTTCGGTATACCACCCTGTTCGCTTCATTCATGAATCTGGATACCAAAGGCGTGCTGAATGCCGACAATGTATGGTATCACGGCTATCAGAAAAAGGGCGGCACCTTTAATTATCTCAGCATCATTCCTGCAAAAGGGCTGGAAATAGGACTGTTTGAAGGCACTATATGGGAAGCCGGCAACAGCCGCGGCAGGCAGTGGAACCTTAATCATTTCATTCCGGTTATCGGGTTGAATACGATTCGCTACGGCCTGTCCTCAAATAATAACGTGCTTACAGGACTCGACATTCGCTATAGTATTATAAACAGTATTCAGCTTTACGGGCAGTTCATGCTCGACGACATAAGTCTGAAAGACTTGAAAAATAACGGCTATCTGAAGAATAAATACGGATACCAATTTGGCATGAAATACTGGGATATGTTCGGATTGCAGAATTTGAATCTGCGTATCGAATACAATAGGGTTAGGCCCTATGCTTACGCCCACAGAGATCCGCTGCAAAGCTATACGCATTATAACCAGTCGCTGGCACATCCGTTGGGTGCGAACTTCAGCGAGGCGCTTTCCATTGTATCGTATCGATACCGCCGTGTTTGGGCAGAAGTGAGTTTTAGTTATGCGCAGGTGGGCGCCGATAGCGCTGATTCGCATTGGGGGCAGAATATTTTCACTTCTGATTATGACGCGGAGAAAGGATACAATAGCTATGAAAACAGACTGTTGCAGGGTGAGAAGACAAACATCATGAACGGAACGCTGGAAGCAGGATTTCTTTTCAATCCCAAAACAAACCTAAGCTTTATCGCGGGAATTGCAACACGCAGCTATAAGAACAGTTTCACGAAAACAACCGTGAATTATTATTATTTCGGTATCAGTACCAATCTGAGCAATCATTATTTTGACTTTTAGGAATTGAAAAAAACAAGTCAGATATCAAACTTCCAATACTTACGCTTTCCGCGAAAGCCTGGTCTCATGCTGTATTTTTCATTTTTCATTTTTCATTTTTCATTTTTCATTCCCGCAGGGAAAAGCCAGCAGCTGCATGAGCAATCGTATATCCGCACATCAGAAACATCGCAGGGCGCGCTCTACGAGTCTGAAAGCGGTGTTCATACTTCCGTAAAGCCCTTTTATATAAAAGAAATTTCGGCGCTTATACCTCCGGATACAGCGCCTTACCGTTCGCCGGGAACATCATGGGCCTCACGAAAGTTATTCAGAGAATCATTCATTCAGCTTCGAAATAATAAATATACACTTACCGCCGACCCCTTGCTGCGGCTGAGCGGAGGGCAGGACATAATTTCCAAAGAAGCGTTGGGCGATGCAGCCCTTGGAGTGCGTGTGAGTTCCAATCTTGGTAATAAAATTTCGCTTTACGCAGATGTTCTGTACAATCAAACGTCGTTTCCGCGTTACGTTACTCAGATGATTCAGTCTTCGCGCACAGTGCCCGGAAGTGCCTGTGCATTTCCTTCAGTGCTTGGCGGAAGCAATTATCTGGATTATTCGGGTTATGCCAGTTATGGTTTCATGAAACACTTTACACTTGAAGCCGGCTTTGGAAAAAACTTCTGGGGCGAAGGATACCGCAGCCTGTTCTTGTCGGACAATGCATACAATTATCCGTATTTTAAAATTACAACCAAAGTATGGAAAATAAAATACGTGAATCTTTTTGCAAACTTCAAGGATATGCGTTCAACTTCACTGAGTCGTTGGAGCAACTTTGCGGATAAGTACGGCGCTTTTCATTACCTGAGCTGGGATATAGGCAAGCAACTTAATATAGACCTGTTTGAGGCCATTATTTGGCAGGCAGGCGATTCGGCAGGTTCCCGCGGTTTCGATATCAATTATCTGAATCCTTTTATTTTTTACCGCCCCGTGGAATTTTCACTGGGCAATCCCGATAACTCAAACATTGGCATTGCCGCATCGTACAGGCTTGGTAAACACTATATGTTCTATGGGCAGTTATTAATCGATGACCTGATGTTCAGTGAAGTGAAGAATGGTTTCCTGAATCGCTTGAAACACATCATACACCCAAATGATAAGACCCTTAAATGGGGCTACTGGACCAACAAACAGGCATGGCAACTCGGCTTCAAAGCATATGACCTGTTTGGTGTGAAACATCTTTTTGCGCGCGTTGAATACAATGCGGCACGTCCCTATACATGGTCGCACCGCTACGTGATTATGAACTACGGCCATTACAACCAGCCATTGGCGCATCCGGCCGGTAGTAATTTCAGTGAATTGTGCGGAACAGTATCGTATAATTACAAACGGTGGTTTATTGAAGCCCACGCGGTAACACTTGCCATAGGTCTCGACAGCAGCGGCATGCACGCTGGTGCCGACATCTTTAAGCCGACCTTTGATACCTACTATACCGATATCAAAAATATACCTGTACAGCAATATGGCAATGAGATAGGGCAGGGCATAAAAACGAAGATAAACTTCGCTTCGCTTACGCTGGCATATATGGTCAATCCGGCAAATAATTTGCGTCTGGAAGCCGGTTTTTATTACCGCACGGCGCAATCATCCCTACAGTCGCAACGCTCGGGCTATGCATGGATAGGAATAAGTACAACACTTCCTCAGCGTAAATTCGACTATTAGTTTACGGTAAAGGCTGACAGCATTGCCTCAATGAGCAGCTTTGTAAGCGCACCAGCCCGACAATCCATTTTTAGTATATGTTAAAGCACTGAACGGCCGCCTATCGTTAACATTTACATTATTAGATTTCTCTAATAGGCATTAGAATTCAATGAGATAGCGGATATCCGCTGCCCGAATTAACTACCTTTGTACCATTAAAGTAAGATTTGTACCAGGACATAAATTATCGATTTTCAATTGTTGAAAGATGTTCTCGATACAGTAAAATAAAACAGCTTTGCCGGCACAACCAAAAAACAAACGGCCACCCATCCAGAAGCCCGTCTCCGTCAGGAAAGAAACAGTAAAGAGAAAAAACCTTCTGCTGAGGTCTGTTCCCGTATACGTGTTTTTATTATTGACAATTATCCCGGTCTGCACACTCGGTCTTTATTTTCATTTTGTAACGAAAAAAGCAAATAGCAACCGGATTTACGAAGGTTCAACTGAGCATGATCAAACGGTAAAAGTTGTCCGGGGCAATGGGAAAGTATTGATACACCCTCTTTTGTTTGTGGAAATTGAAAGCGAGAAAGTGCTGGATCCACTCAAAATAAAAATCAATAATTATCTGGAACAAAAAAAACAGGAAAATGCCTTTATGTCTACCTCCGTTTATGTCAAAGACCTGAACGCGGGACGTTATATGAGCATCAATCCCGATTCATTGTATGACCCGGCAAGTATTTTAAAAGTACCCCTGCTCATCATTTATCTGAAGCAGGCCGAAACAAACCCCGGCATACTTAAAAAATCATTGTTTTTCAAAGGCGAATCACAAAATGTAGCGATTCGGTCCATCAAAGACCAATCGCTTGTTGCAGGAAGAAGTTATACCGTCGAAGAATTGCTTCATTATATGATTGTTTATTCCGATAATGAGGCTTTCTGGATGTTGTGTGAAAATATCGGTGACGAGGATAATGAATTTAAAAAACTCGATGCAGAACTCGATATTCCTGAAAAATTTGACATCATACATTATCCCGCAAGCGATCAGCATTTTATTGCAAGTGCAAATTCCGTTGCCCATTATTTCAATGTGCTTTATAATGCATCCTATCTGAACAATGCAATGTCGGAATACGCATTGAACTTACTTACAAAAAGTAATTTTAAAGAGGGTATTATAAAACAAATTGACCCCGGCGTAACCATTGCTCATAAATTTGGCGAACGGACGTTATCGTATATGCAAGCCGGCAAGTCGGTTGATTTGCTGACCGAGTTTCATGAGTTTGGCATCGTGTATCTGAAGAACCGTCCTTATTTGATTGGCGTGATGACACGGGGCATGAAATCGAATGCGCTGCAGACTATGGTCAGCGACATCTCTAAGATTGTGTACGACGAGCTTAAAGCGAATTAATCCGGAAATTAAACTCACCAACCCTTTTTTCGTTCACTTTTCGATGAAAGGAACACGCTAAATTTTATACTTTTGTTTTTGTGTCACCGCTTTGGAAATTGGCGAAAGAATCACTCTTTTCTGCCGTGACAGCAATATTGAAAGGAACCGGGAAATAAGTATTTAATACATGAATCATGAAAAGCAGCAGCCTCATCATTAAAAATCTGGCAGGGACATTGTTGTTTTTTTCGGTATTGTTTTTCAGTGCCGGACGCATTGACTATTGGCAGGGATGGATTTATGTTATAATAGGACTCCTGATGCTGGTATTAAATTATACCATACTGCGTATTGATGCCGAACTTATGAACGAGCGGTCCAGGCCGGGCGAGGGTGCCAAACAGTGGGATAAATTATTGTTGGGATTGTCGTTCCTGATGCTGATTTCCATGTTTGTTACGGCAGGGCTTGATTCCGGACGCTATCATTGGTCGCCGGTTGTGCATTGGAGTAGTTATGCCCTCGGAATAATTTTCACCATAACCGGGCAACTGCTGTTCCTTATTGCACAAAAACAAAATAAATTCTTTTCAAGTACGGTGCGTATTCAAACAGAACGAGGACATACGGTTTGTGAAACCGGACTGTATAAAATTGTAAGACATCCGGCCTATATGGGCAGTTTCATCCAGACAATCGGTTTTCCGCTGCTGTTTGGTTCTTTCTGGAGTATTATTCCTGCAGGGGTATCCATGCTGCTGCTGTTAATAAGAACGTATCTGGAAGATAAAACCCTGCAAAATGAATTGAACGGCTACCGTGAATATTCGGGAAAGACACGCTATAAGATTATTCCTTATATTTGGTAACCGATGCCGGCAGTCAGACCTAACGAATAACAGCCGTTTTCTGTTGGCATCCGCCCCCCTATTTATTAATTAAAGAATTCACCATGGAAACTAAAATTCAAAGCCGTACCTTAGGAAACAGCGGATTAGAAGTATCGGCAATGGGCCTCGGCTGTATGGGGATGAGCTTTTCATACGGTCCGGCACCGGACAAAAAAGAAATGATTAAGGTAATACACTCAGCCATTGATTTGGGTATTACTTTTTTTGATACGGCAGAAGTTTATGGCCCTTTCACAAACGAAGAACTTGTTGGTGAAGCGCTGCAGCCATTTCGTAAAAAGGTTGTTATAGCCACCAAATTTGGCTTCGATACAAGCAGTGGTATAGCTGCTCTCGACAGCCGTCCGGAACATATCAGACAGGTGGCAGAGGCATCGCTCAGGCGGCTCAGGACAGATGTAATTGATTTATTTTACCAGCACCGCGTTGACCCGAACATCCCCATTGAAGATGTTGCCGGTACGGTTAAAGACTTGATAAAAGAAGGAAAAGTCAGGCATTTTGGTTTATCGGAAGCAGGTGTTAAAACAATTCGGAAAGCACACGGCGTGCAGCAGGTAACGGCACTGCAAAGCGAATACTCACTCTGGTGGCGCGAGCCTGAAGCAGAAATTCTGCCGACTCTCGAAGAGCTTGGAATTGGTTTTGTGCCATACAGTCCGCTGGGGAAAGGGTTTTTAACGGGTACGATCCATGAGAATACCACCTTCGACAAAACAGATTTTCGTAATACCGTCCCGCGCTTATCAAACGCGAACAGAATCGCGAATCAGGTATTCGTTGATTTGCTCGCTTCGGTCGCACAACGTAAAAATGCTACGCCGGCGCAAATTGCACTGGCATGGCTGATGGCACAGAAGCCCTGGATTGTCCCTATTCCGGGCACCACGAAGCTGGTACGTCTGAAGGAAAATATGGAAGCATTAACTGTTGAACTTACACCGGACGACCTTCTTGAAATTAATTCCGCGGCATCAAAAATCAAGGTGCAGGGTGACCGCTATTCGGAAGGTGCGGCAAAAATGATAAACCGCTAATTCTGCGTACATGATTAAAAATGTGATAATCCTGTCATCCAGTCCACGTAAAAGTGGTAATTCCAATATACTTTGCGAACAGTTTATGCTGGGTGTACAAGAGGCGGGCCATCATGCCGAAATGATTTATTTCAGAGATAAAAAAATAAATTATTGCACCGGATGCGGAACCTGTTTTAATAAAAAAAGCTGTTCGCAGAAAGATGATATGGCCGAAATTCTCGGAAAAATGATTGCGGCCGATGTTATTGTTATGGCAACACCCGTCTATTTTTATACCATGTGCGGACAGATGAAAACCTTGATTGACAGAACCTGTGCACGCTATACCGATATCAATAATAAAGATTTCTATTTTATCATTACCGCCGCCGTTAATAATAAAAAATCGCTGGAAAGAACAGTTGAAGAATTCCGGGGATTTATGTCCTGCCTTAACAGCCCCAGAGAAAAGGGTGTTATCTACGGCACCGGGGCATGGAATATCGGAGATGTCAAAAAGAGCGATGCCATGAACAAGGCTTATGAAATGGGCGCTGATATTTGATACTAAGTAAAACGTTTACACATTTTCGAAAATATGGCAAACAAAAAGGAATTATCAGAAGCGCAGTTTAACGAACTGATAAGTGTACTAAAAATTCGTTTTGAAAAGAATATGTTGCGCCATAAAGGGATGGGATGGTCTGAAGTATATTCAAGGCTGCAAGCCAATGCCGAAAAATGCTGGTCGCTTAGTGAAATGGAAAGAACCGGAGGTGAGCCCGATGTTGTGGGTCATGATAATAAAACCGGCGAATACATATTTTATGATTGTTCGGCAGAAAGTCCGAAAGGCCGCAGAAGTATTTGTTACGACCGCGAAGGACTGGAGTCAAGGAAAGAACATAAACCGGAGCACAATGCCATTGATATGGCGGCATCCATGGGTATTGAACTTCTGACGGAAGAACAATACCGGGAGCTTCAGAAACTAGGGGATTATGATACCAAAACATCAAGCTGGGTTGCAACACCTGCCGGTATCAGAAAACGCGGAGGCGCCCTTTTCTGCGATCGTCGCTACGGTCATGTGTTCGTGTATCACAACGGTGCCGAATCATACTACGGCGTCAGAGGATTCAGAGGCTTATTGAAGGTATAAAATCTCACCTATAATATTAAAGAAATGAAAACAAAAAATGCTGAATTAATGCACATGGCACTCGCAACCCTCAAAGGCAAATGGGGGCTGGCTGTCGGTACATACCTGTTATATTACCTTATCATATCGGCTATCCAGACACCTGGACAGTATTTTCCGGCGGCAGGAATTGCTTCACTGATACTCAGCGGTCCATTTGCTCTGGGACTGGCTTATTTTACACTTACATTTTCACGGGGAAAAGAAGCAAAACTTTCAATGATATTCCTGGGGTTTAATCGTTTTGGAATTTCTCTTGGCGCGTACTTGCTTATGGTAGTTTTCACCCTTTTATGGTCATTGTTACTGATTATACCGGGCATCATCGCCGCCATTTCGTACTCCATGACCTTCTTCATTCTGGCCGACGACGGCACCATCGGCGCTATGGCTGCCATCGATAAAAGCAAGCAGATGATGTATGGGTACAAATGGAAATATTTCTGCCTGGGACTTCGCTTCATCGGCTGGGGACTACTGTCCATCCTTACCTTAGGTGTTGGGCTGCTGTGGCTGATACCCTACGTTCATGTGAGCCTTGCAAAATTCTACGACGATATAAAAGATGCAACGGTTAATTAGAAACTTCGTACAGCCCTTGTTCGCATCGGGTAATAAGTTGGATAAATACCCGGACCTATGGTCGTGATATCTGCTTTATTTACGTACTGCGGCATATAACCTGCATTATCCGAAATCAAAACCGCCCATCCATTATCGGCATCGTACTCGGTTGAAGTCCAGTAATAAGCGCCCGGGGTTCCAATTGAAAATATGAACGGATAGGCTGCGTGCAGCTCTTCCAGTGAAGGAAGATACCAGTCAGAATATCCTGCAATCACCAGATTTTCGCATTGATATGCCGCATAATTTCCGACGCCCTGAACACCCATTATTGCCGATGTATTGGCCTGCCCCGTTCCAACAGCAGAACCGGTACCTATCAGTCCGCAACCGCTCACACACCATGGCAGTGAATCCAGATTGACCAGAGCACACGCAACACCATGCACACCTGCTAAATCTGTATATACCACTATACCGCCCTGAGTTGAGTCGCCAACTGCATATCGCGTTGTGAACGTCATATCCTGACCAAACATGGTTCCTGAGTAGTTCACCATTTTAACACGATAATGATAGGTAGTAAACGTTGTAAGACCTGAAATATGAGCATGTACATCAACAAAGCCCGAGCCTGAAATGGCCGTAGTATCGGCTGCAATTGTTGTTCCGTACGCCGTAGTTGTCCCATATTCAAAATACGCAATTGTACTCATGTTGTTGGGGTTGATCGAGCCACGTAAATTTGCACTCGAAAATCTGATTTCTGTGGCTGCTTCGGTATTCGCATACTGCGATAAGGTCGACGTTACGAACGTTTTTTCTTCACCATAGCTTATACCAATTGAATTCATGGCATAAGCCTTAACGTAATAGGTTGCACCCTGTGTCAATCCCGACATATTTATATTATAACTTCCTGTTCCCTGACTACCGTCTGATGCCCGGCTGTCATCAATGGTCGTGCCTGAGTGTGTGCTCCAGCAAATGCCTCTTTCGGTAACCGGCGAACCCCCATCGTTTTGAACATTTCCGCCACTGCCGGCGGTAGTGGCGGTTATTTCTCCCGGAGTTTTCGTACTCACTTCAGGCACCGTATCTTTCTTACACGAAATGCACAGTGCTGTTATAAGAAATGCTACAGCCAGAGGTATTAATCTGAATCTATCGGTATTGCTTTGCTTCATATTATTCGCCATTGAAATACAGTTACGAGACGTAAATAAATTCTTCGCACCCTGGAAAACTGTGATAAAAATACGACAATTTTTTTTACACGCTCATCTTTGGAATGATTGAGCTTATCTCCCTTTTACACTCGTATTATTCTTTTATTATTTGACACAGTTTATTGAACAGACTCGACGGGAACATTAAAAAAATACAAATTAGTATATCGGAAATACCTGTGAACATATCCCGATATACCAGTGAAC